>DATBQN010000276.1:0-13642 GCA_036560825.1 Thermoanaerobaculia bacterium | reverse complement strand
CGAGAACCTGTGCGTCGGGGCCCGCTTCACCGGCTACCAGATCGACGGCGGCTATGCCGAAATGGCGGCCGCCGACGAGCGGTTCTGTTTCCCCATCCCCGCCGGCTACTCCGACCTCCAGGCGGCGCCGCTCCTCTGCGCCGGCCTCATCGGCTACCGCGCCCTGCGCCTGGCCGGGCCGCCGGAGGAGGCCCGGCGCATCGGCTTCTACGGCTTCGGCGCCGCCGCCCACCTCCTTGCCCAGGTCGCCCGGTACCAGGGGCGGCGGATCTTCGCCTTCACGCGGCCCGGCGACGGAAAGACACAGCGCTTCGCCCGCGAGCTCGGCGCCGAGTGGGCCGGCGGTTCGGACGAGCTGCCCCCCGAGCCGCTCGACGCCGCCCTGATCTTCGCCCCGGCCGGCGAGCTGGTGCCGGCGGCCCTCCGCGCCGTCGATCGCGGTGGGGTCGTCGTCTGCGCTGGGATCCACATGAGCGACATCCCGACTTTTCCCTACGAGCTTCTCTGGGAAGAGCGGCTCGTCCGTTCGGTCGCCAATCTGACCCGGAGCGACGCCCTGGAGTTCCTCGCCCTAGCGCCGCAGGTGCCCGTGCGCACGACCGTGCGGCCGTTCCCTCTCGCCCGAGCCAACGAGGCGCTCGCCGCTCTGCGTGCCGGGGCGTTTCAGGGGGCGGCCGTGGTCGTTCCCGGCGAGCCCTCGGCGGCAGGCTGACCGGCGCACGCCGGCCCGTCTCCTCCCCCCTCCCGTGCCGACCGCCCTCATCGTCAATGCCGACGACTTCGGCCGCTCGCCGGAGATCAACGCGGCGGTGCTCGCGGCGCACCGCGAGGGGATCCTCACCTCGGCGAGCCTGATGGTGACCGGCGCCGCGAGCGCCGAGGCGGTCGCGATGGCCCGCGCGACGCCGAGCCTCGCCGTCGGCCTGCACCTGGTCCTCGTCGCCGGCCGGTCGGCGGCGGCTCCCGCCGAGCTTCCCCGCCTGGTCGATGCAGCGGGCCGCTTTGCAGACGATCCCGTCGTAGCCGGCCTGCGCCTCGCCCGCCCGTCGGCTCGCCGGGAGCTCGAGCGAGAGATCGCCGCCCAGCTGACACGGTTCACGGCGACGGGGCTCCCGCTCTCGCACGTCGACGGGCACCTCCACCTCCATACCCATCCGGCGGTTCTCGAGATCCTCCTGCCGCTCGCCGTCCGCCACGGCGCGCGCGGCCTCCGCCTGCCGCGCGACCCGCTCCGCGCCGGCCTCGCCTGGGACCGCAGCCGCCTCCTCCAGAAGGCGGGCTGGGCGCTCGCCTTCGGCTTCCTCTCGCGCCGCGCGGCTCCTCGCGTCCGCGCCGCGGGACTCGCGGTGCCGGAGCGCACCCACGGGCTGATGCAGAGCGGCGCGATGTGCGAGGCATACCTCCTCCACCTGCTCGACCATCTCGAGAGCGCGACCGCTGAGATCTATCTCCACCCGACGCGCGGCGATCGGCTCGAGGCTCTGGGACCCAATCCTCACGAGCTCGCGGCGCTCCTCTCGCCGCGCGTCCGCGAGCGGATCGCCGAGCGCGGCGCCCGCCTCACGACCTACGCCGGTCTCGTGGCGCGATGAGTTTCCGCCACCTCCTCGTCGCCCTGCTGGGGCTCCTGCTCGCCGGCGGCTGGGCCTACTGGCTGATCGCGAGCGTCGTCCTGCGGCGATTCCTCGCCTCCCCGGACCTCGCTTCGCGCCACTTCTCTCCGGCGATCTCGATCCTCAAGCCGTTCAAGGGGGTGGACCACGAAGCGTACGAGTGCTTCGCCTCGTTCTGCCGCCAGGACTATCCGGATTTCGAGCTGCTCTTCGGCAGCGCGCGAGCGGACGATCCGGGCGTCGCCGCGGTCGAGCGCCTGCAGCGGGACTTCCCCGCCCGCACCATCCGTTGGATCGCGACCGGCGAGGCGGACGGCAACCCCAAGACAGCCATCCTCGAGCGTCTGGCGAGCGAGGCGCGGGGCGACGTCCTGGTCGCCGCCGACAGCGACATACATGCCTCCCCCGACACCGTGCTCCGGCTGGTCTCCGCTCTCGCCGATCCCGCGGTGGGCCTGGTCTCCTGCCTCTACCGGAGCCGCGGCGGCACGACGCTCGCCGCCCGCCTCCTCTGTCTCTACCTCGACGGCGGCTTCGTACCCTCGGCCGTCCTCGCCTACCGCCTCGCCGGCCGGCGCTTCGCGCTGGGCGCCGCCATGGCGTTCCGCCGCAGGGATCTCGAGCGGATCGGCGGCTACGGCGCCTTCCGCGACCGCCTGCTCGACGACTACGAGATCGGCTCGCGCATCGCCGGGCTGGGTCTCGAGGTGCGGCTGTCGCCGGCGGTAGTCACCCACGTCCTCGGTGCCGAGAGCTTCCGCGGCCAGTGGCAGCGCGAGCTGCGCTGGAACCGCGGCATCCGGGTCGCCCGGCCGGCCGACTATGCCGGCCTGTTGGTCACCCAGACGACGCCGACCGCCATCCTTCTGGGCTTCGCCACGGGTCTCTGGAGGTGGGGGCTCGCCGCCGTCGGGGCGACCCTCGTCCTCCGCGCGGTGGTGGCCCACCGCGCCACCGCGGATCTCGGAGGCCCCTCCCTCCTGCGGAATCTCCTCTGGCTGCCGCTCCGCGACCTCTTCACGGCGGTCGCCTGGTGCGCCGGTCTCGCGGGCCGCCGAATCACCTGGCGAGGTGCCAGGTACTTAGTCCAGGCGGATGGCGGGGTCCTGGCGGTGAGCCCGGCCGGCCTCCGAGCGCCTCCCGCTAGCCCAGGACCACCCCGATCCGGTGCTCCCGGCCGTCGTCCGCCAGGGGGATCTCCCGCTCCTCGATCTCCTCGCCGTCGACGGTGATTTTCACCACACCCCGGCAGACCCCGTGGGGGTTGTCGACGTTCAGGGTGTAGCGCGAGGAGTGATAGCGGAAGACGATCTCGAAGCCGGGCCAGGCGCGCGGGATGACCGGATCGAGGTGGAGCTTCGTGCCGCGGAGCCGGAAACCGAGGATCCATTCGGTGCCGGCGCGGTACATCCAGCCCGCCGAGCCGGTGTACCAGCTCCAGCCGCCGCGGCCGACGTGCGGCGGCTCGGCGTAGACGTCGGCGGCGACGACGTAAGGCTCGATCTTGTAACGGTAGACCCCGGCGCGCGTGCTCGCGTGGTTGATCGGGTTGAGGATCGCGAAGAGCTCGCCCGCCTTGTCGCCGTCGCCCAGCGCCGCGAAGCCGATCAGCGACCACAGCGCCGCGTGCGTGTACTGGCCGCCGTTCTCGCGCGTGCCCGGCAGATATCCCTTGATGTATCCCGGATCGCGCGGCGTGCGGTCGAAGGGCGGGGTGAAGAGGAGGACGAGGCCGTCGCCGCGGCGCACCAGGTGCTGCTCGACCGCCGCCATCGCCCGGCGCGCCCGCTCCGGGCTCGCCGCGCCGGAGATCACCGCCCACGACTGGGCGATGGCGTCGATCCGGCACTCGAGGTCGGCGGCGGAGCCGAGCGGCGCGCCGTCGTCGTAGAAGGCACGCCGGTACCAATCGCCGTCCCAGCCCGCGACCTCGACCGCAGCTTTGATTTCGTGTACCCGCGCCCGCCAACGCGCCGCCCGCTCGCGGTCGCCGCGGGCGTCGGCATGGCGCGCCAGCTCCCACAGGTTGATGTGGAGGAACCAGGCGAGCCAGACGCTTTCGCCGCGGCCCTCGGCCCCGACGCGGTTCATCCCGTCGTTCCAGTCGCCGGTGCCGATCAAGGGCAGCCCATGGGCGCCGGCCGGAAGGCTGCGGTCGAGGGCGCGCGCGCAGTGCTCGTAGACCGTCGCCCGCTCCGTCGAGATCCCGGGCTGGAAGTAGTTTTCGCGCTCCTCCGGCCGGAGCACCGCGCCCTCGAGGAAGGGGAGCTCCTCGTCGAGGATCGCGAGGTCGCCGGTGACCTCGAGGTAGTGGAGGACGGCATAGGGCAGCCAGACGAGGTCGTCCGAGATCCGCGTGCGCACACCCTTGCCCGAAGGCGGATGCCACCAGTGCTGTACGTCTCCCTCGCGGAACTGCCGGGCGCCGGCGCGCAGGATCTGCTCGCGGAGCACCTCTCGCCTGGGCACCGCGAGCGCCATCGCGTCCTGGATCTGGTCGCGGAAGCCGAAGGCGCCCCCGGCCTGATAGAACGCCGTGCGCGCCAGGATGCGGCAGGCGAGCGCCTGGTAGAGAAGCCAGCGGTTGACCATCAGGTCGAGCGAGCGGTCGGGCGTCTTCACCTGGAGGGCGCCCAGGACGTCGTCCCAGTGGCGGACGATGTCGGCGAGGAGAGCCTCGAGGTCCGCCGCGCGGTAGGCGACGACCAGCCGCCGCGCGTCGCGCGCGTCCTCGCCCTGGCCGAGGAGGAAGCGCAGCTCGCGCGTCTCGCCGGGGGCGAGCCTCAGGGTGACGCGGAAGGCGGCGCAGGGGTCGAGGCCGGCGCCGGCGCGTCCGGAGAGCGCCGCTCCGGCGGCGAGAGCCGTCGGCACCTCGAGGCTGCCGTTCCTGCCCAACACCTCGCTGCGGTCGGCGGTCCACGAGGTCTGGGCGCCGCCGAGGTCGGCGAAGGCGGCGCGCTCGGCGAACTCCTCGTTCCATGGGTTCCGCGCCAGGAGCGCGCCGGTCTCGGCGTCGCGCTCGGTGACCAGGAAGGGCGCCGAGGCGCTGCGCGAGGTGCCGAGCACCCATTCGGCATAGGCGGTGACGGAGAGGGTCCGCGGCCTGGCGGAGCGGTTCCCGACGCGCAGGCGCGAGATCTTCACCGGCTCCTCGAGCGGCACCATCTGCAGGAGGTCGAGGCCGATGCCGCGGCTCTCGTGCTCGAAGCGGCTGTAGCCCTGGCCGTGGCGCACCACGTACGGCCACGCATCCCGGATGGGGAGCGCCGACGGCCCCCACACCTCGCCGGTCTCCTCGTCGCGCACCAGGATCGCCTCGCCCGGCGGATCGGAGACGGGATCGTTCGACCACGGGGTGAGCTGGTTCTCGCGGCTGTTGCCGGCCCAGGTATAGCCCGAGCCCGACTCGGAGGCGAGGAAGCCGAAGCCGGCGTTCGCGACGACGTTGACCCAGGGCGCCGGCGTCCACTGCCCTTCCCCCAGCACGACGACGTATTCACGCCCGCCGTCGGCGAAGCCGCCGAGGCCGTTCCAGAACTCGAGCGGGAAGTGCGGCGGCGGCAGGTCCGGCGCCGGCGCCGCGGCGGCGGCAGGCCGCGCGGGCCGCGCCGGCGGCTCGGCCCGCAGATAGCGGACGATCTGCTCGCCGAGCGTCCCCTGTCGCGAGTTGAGCACCGCCCGCGCCGCCGTGCGCAGGAGGTCGAGGCTCTCCGGCGCGACCTGGTCGCGGCGCAGCAGGAAGATGCCGCCGCGATCCGGCGCGTCGTCGGGCATCGCCCGCTTCCCCGCCTCGACCAGCGCGGCGAGCGCCGTCTGCAGATCCTGGGCGTACGACGAGCCCTTTTCGTTGACGATCACGAGGTCGACGGCGAGGCGCTTCAGGCGCCAGTACTCGTGGGCGCGGAGGAGCTGGCGCACCAGGTCCTGATCCTCCACCTCGTCGATCCGTACCAGCACGATCGGCAGGTCGCCCGAGATGCCGAAGGCCCAGAGCGCCGAGCGGCCCTTGCGATTGCGCGCGAGGACCTCCGCCGGCGCGCGCAGGCTGGGCGTCGAATAGAGGACGCGCGAGGCGAGGCGCTGGAAGAGCTGCGCCTCGTCGGCCGAGATCCCCAGGTGGTTGAGCTCGACCTGCGCCTGGGTCCAGGCGAGGCTCTGGGTGCGCTCGAAGATCGCCGGCTCGCGGTACTTGTCGGCGAGCGACAGCGCCGCCTCCCGCGAAGCGGCGGCGAGCGTCGTCAGGTTGACCCGCGCCGTGGCGCCCGGTGCGATGCGCAGGCGCCGCCGCACGACGAAGACCGGATCGAGCACGGCGCCGGTGGTGCCGGAGAGCGGCCGCGGCTCCGCCAACGCCGCCGGCCGATAGGCGGTACGCCCGCGGCCGAGGAAGCGCGCGCGGTCGGTCTCGACCTGCACGCCGCCCAGGCTGTCGCCCTCGACCGAGGTGACCTGCGCCACCCAGATCGGCGCCTCGCCTTCCTCGCGCGGCCGGCGGAAGGCGAGGAGGGCGTCGAGGCTCCCCACCAGCTCGGTCTCGACGAAGAGCTTGCCGAAGGCGGGATGCGCCTCGTCGTCCGCGGCGGGCGCCAGCACCAGCTCCGCGAAGGAGGTGACCTCGAGGCGTCGCGGGCGGGTCCCCAGGTTGGTGATCGACACCTGGCGGACCTCGGCGTCGTCCTCCGCCGAGACGACGATCTGCAGCCGCGTCGAGAGCGTCCCGTCGCGCCGGCGGATCTCGGCCTGGTCCTCGGAGAAGAGCACCTCGTACGAGTCGGGCTCGACGAGGGTCGGCTGGTAGCCGGCCGACCAGAGGTCGCCGCTGTCGACGTCCTGCAGGTAGACGAAGCTGCCCCAGCTGTCGCGCGTCGGGTCCTCGCGCCAGCGGGTGATGTCGCGGCCCTGCCAGGCGCTGTAGCCGGCCCCGGCCGTCGTCACCATCACCGTGTAGCGGCCGTTCGACAGCAGCTGGGTGCGCGGCGCCGGCAGGTGCGGCGAGTCGAAGCGGCGGAGCACCGGCGGCACGAAGTCGCGGACGTGGAGATGGGTGCGCACCTCGTCGGCGCGCGGGCGGGCGACGGCGACGGTCGAGGGGGTGCGCTCCTGGAGGAGGAGCTCGGTCGCCTGCACCGCCGGCTCGGCGTGGAAGCGCGCGCGCATGACGCCGGCGAGCGCGACGTTGGCGAGGGCGACCACGGTCATCCCCTGGTGATGCGCCATGTACGCTCGGACGATCGCCACCTTGCCGTCGGTCGGCAAGCGTGAGGCGGTGTAGTCGAGCGCCTCGTAGAAACCGTACCGCCCGCGCGCCCCGACGCCTGCCAGGCGGGTGAAATTGGCGAGCGCGGCCCGCGGATCGATCATCGCCGCGAGCGCCGTGGCGTAGGGGGCGATGACCAGATCCTCGGAGAGGCCGCGCTTGAGACCCAGGCCGCTCACCCCGAAATTCGAATACTGGTAGGTGAAGTTCAGGTCGCGGGAGTTGTAGGCCGCCTCGGAGATCCCCCACGGCACGTGGCGCTCCGCGGCGTAGTGGATCTGCCGGCGCACGATGAGGCGATCGGTCTGATCGAGGAGGCTGCCGGTGGGGACGTCCATCACCAGCTCGGGCATCAGGTACTCGAACATCGAGCCCGACCACGAGATGAGCGCCGAGCCGCCGCCGACCGGGGTCAGCTGGCGGCCGAGCTTGAACCAGTGCGCCGTCGGCACGTCGCCGCGGGCGATGGCGATGAAGCTCGCCAGCCGCGCCTCCGAGGCGAGGAGATCGTAGTATCCCGCGTCGCGCCGCCCCTCGCTCAGGTTGTAGCCGATCGAGAAGAGCTGGCGCTCGGAATCGAAGAGGAAGCGGAAGTCCATCTCGGCGAAGAGGCGCGCCGCGGCGCCGGCGAGGGCCGAGAGGCGCCGGACGAGCGAGGCGGTCCGGGCGGCGGCGCGGTCGAGGTCGGCGGCGGCCGCGGCGACCCAGGTTCCACCGCCCGCGGCGAGCGCACCGAGCACCCCGGCCGCGGTCTCGTAGAGGTCGGCGAGGTCGACGAGCGAGGCGGAATCGGCGGCGAGACCGGCGAGGACGGCGACCGCCTCGGGCGGCAGCGGTTCGATGTCCGGGCGGCCGAGAGGCGGTTCGCCGACCTCGGGCAGCCAGCGAATCCAGCCATGCGTGATGGCGAGGTCGCGGGCATGGCTCCCGACCCCGGCTTGCAGGAGGCGCGCCCAGTCGAGGGCCTCGGCGGTGGCCGCCACGCCGGCCGTGGACGGAGCCCCGCCGCCTCTCTCGGCGGCCAGGGTCTGGAGGATGTCGACCAGGGTCGCCGCCGCCTCGCCCAGCCGCTCGAGGCGGACATTCCACTCGCCGGGGCCGCCGGCCGCCGGGGCGAGCAGCGCCGCCACCTCGGCGAGAGTGTGCGCGAGCTCGCGGGCCGGCAGCGGCCCGAGCTCCCCCGCGGCGCTCTCCATCTCGGCGAAGGTATCCGCCAGGCCGCGCCGCGCCGTCTCGAAGTCGGCCGGCAGATCGCGGCGCTCGGCGCAGGCCTGCTCCAGGACGATCAGGTGACCGGCGAGATTGCCGCTGTCGACGGTCGACACGTAGCGCGGCTCGAGCGAGCGGAGGTCGTCCGTCGTATACCAGTTGAAGAGGTGACCGCGGAAGCGCTCGAGATGGCCGAGCGTCTCGAAGGTCGCCTCGAGCCGGTCGGCCATCTCCTCGACGCCGATCCAGCCGAGATCCGCCGCGGCAACGGTCGAGAGGAGATAGAGGCCGATGTTGGTCGGCGACGTACGATGCGCCACGGTCGGCCGCGGGTCCTCCTGGAAATTGTCGGGCGGCAGAGCATGGTCGCCGGGCCCGACGAAGGTCTCGAAGTAGCGCCAGGTGCGGCGGGCGATACGCCGCAGCTCGCGCGCCCCGGCGTCGCCCTCGCCCATCGCCGGAGACTCGACCAGCCGCGCCGGCAGGCTGATCCAGCGCGCGATCGCCGGCGAGGCAGCCCAGGGGAGGACGAAGGCGAGGGCGACGGGGAGTGCGGCCGGGTGGAGAACGGCCGCCGCGAGGCCGGCGGCGGCGAGGATCAGCGCGCCGCTCATCCGCCGGTAGAAGCCGCCCAGGGAGAGGTCGAAGCCGCGCTGCGCCTGGGCCGCCGGCACCCATTCGAGCAGGCGGCGGCGGGAGATGTAGACCCGCGCCAGGGTGCGCGTCACGGCGTCGCCCATCAGCCAGGCCTGGTGGGCGAGCAGGGCGAGGCGCAGGCCGCTCTGCGCGAGCGACAGCCCGAGGTCGGTCGCCAGGCTGCGCAGGAAGCTCCGCTTGGCGATGCCCGCCCGGCGGTGGAGGAGACCGGCGACGAAGGAGTAGAGCCCGGTCCAGGCGAAGACCACGGCGACGAAGGCCGCCCAGAGGCCCGGCCGCACGCCGGGAAGGGCCCAGCTCGCGAGCAGGGTGAGGAAGGCGGCGGGGCCGAGCAGGCTCCGCCGCAGGTTGTCGAGCATCTTCCAGCGCCCGATCGCCGAGAGCGGATTCTCGACCGGGCGGCGCCGCGCGTCGGGGACGCGCGGGAAGAGCCAGGGCAGGAGCTGCCAATCGCCGCGCGCCCAGCGGTGCTGGCGCGAGGCGGCGACCTCGTAGTGGCCGGGATACTCCTCGAAGAGCTCGAGATCCGAGGCGAGGCCGGCGCGGGCGAAGAGCCCCTCGAAGAGGTCGTGGGAGAGGAGGGCGTTCTCCGGCACCCGGCCCTCGAGCGCGGTCTCGAAGGTGTCGATCTCGTAGATCCCCTTGCCGGTGTAGATCCCCTCGTCGAAGAGGTCCTGGTAGAGGTCGGAGACGGCGAAGGCGTAGGGATCGATGCCGCGCGGCCCGGAGAAGATCCGCTGGAAGAGCGAGCCGGCGCCGGAGAGCGGCAGGATCGGCGTCACCCGCGGCTGCAGCACGCCATGCCCATCTTCGACGCGGCCGGTCGCGGGATCGACGGCGGGCCGGTTCAGCGGGTGCGCCATCGTCCCCACCAAGCGGCGCACGCCGCCGCGCGCGAGGCGGGTGTCGGAGTCCAGGGTGAGGACGTAGAGGACGCCGCTCGGGAAGGCCGGCGGGCCACCGCCGGAGTCCGGGAGGAAGCTGGTGTCCGCCGCGCCGCGCAGCAGCCGGTCGAGCTCGTGGAGCTTGCCGCGCTTGCGCTCCCAGCCCATCCATACCCCCTCGCAGGGGTTCCACAGCCGCCGGCGGTGGAGGAGGTAGAAGCGCGCTCCGCCGTCGGCGGCCGGCCCGTAGCGCTCGTTGAGCCGGGCGATCCCCTCGCGCGCCGTGGCGAGCAGCGCCTCGTCCTCCGGCAGGGTCTCGGCGGGGGCGTCGACCCAGTCGGAGAGCAGGGCGAAGCGGACGTCGCCCTCGTCGTTGCCCAGGAAGCGCACCTCGAGCCGCTCGATCTCCGCGCGCACCTCGCCTTCGCGGGTGAGGAGCGTCGGCACCACCACCAGGGTGCGCAGCTCCTCCGGAACGCCGTCGGCGAGCTCGAGCTTGGGCAGGCGCAGCGGGCCGATGACCTCGCTGACGTTGCGGTTGACGATGGCGATGGCGAGCTCGGAGGCAGGGACGAGGGCGAGCAGGCCGAGGACGGCGAGCGTCGCCAGGCTCGCGCCGTGCGCCGCGGCGAGCGCCAGGGGGAGGGCGAGGGCGAGCAGCGAGCCGACCGCGATGGTCGCCAGGTAGCCGTGGGTCGCGTTGGCGAACCAGAGGCGCCACAGCCGCCTGAGGAGCGGCATGCGGTAGCCGAGCTCGCGCTCGAAGGCGGCGCGGCCGCGCGAGATCAGGTAGTAGCCGGGGTCGGCGCGGCGCTTGTCGTCTACCGCCTCGGCCGCGGTTTCGGACGCCGCTTGCCGCGCCCGCTCCACGGCGCGGCGGGCGATCTCGATCTCGGAGAGGTCGGTGCCGCGCGCCAGCTCCTCGACGCCGGCGCGGTAGCGGTCGCGGGTCGGGAAGTCCATCTCGGCGACCCGCGTGCCGTCGCGCAGCGCCGCCTCCACCAGGCTGACGCTCTCGAAGAACTCCGCCCAGTCGACGGCCGAGATGAGGCGCATGCTGGTGATGACGTTGCGCACCGTGACGTGGAGCGCCATCTGGTCCTGGTGCTCGGCGCGGACGATCTCCTCGGGCGTCGTGCCGCGGGCGGAGAACTGGCCGTGGAGCCAGGCGACGACGGGAGCCACCGAGGCATCCTCTTCGCGCAGGCGCCGCTCGAGCTGGACGAAGAAGGAGACGCCGGCGCCGCGCGCCCGCGCCGCGAGCTCGGCGAGGACGGTTGCCGCCGGCTCACGGCGGCCGCGGGCCGCGAGCAGGCGGTCGGCCAGCGCGTCCGCGGCGTCGCGCTCCTCCCGCCGCTCCACCATCGAGTCGACCAGCCGCCGCAGGTTCTCGACCAGCACGATGCGGAGCGAGATGGCCGTCGCCCAGAGCTCGCCGATAGTGAGCGGCCGCACCTGCTGATAGGCGCGGACGTAGTGGCGGAAGAGATCGAGGTCGAAGCGGCTGTCGGTGTGCTCGACGAATCCCCAGGCGAGGCCGTAGACGCGCGCCGAGCCGGCGAGCGGACCGGTGGCGAGCTTGGGCAGCTGCCGGTAGTAGCCCGCGGGCAGGTCGTCGCGGATCTCGCGCAGCTGGTCGTCGACGATGTGGAAGTTGTCGACCAGCCATTCGGCGGCCGGCGAGATGGAGCTCTCCTCGCGGATGGCGGTGGCGATGGCGCGGTAGGCGGCGAGGAGGACGCGGCCGTTGTCGACCAGGCGCGGCAGGATGGGCCGCCCGCGCCGGCGGCCGGGGAGGACGATCTGCTCGGCCGCCAGCGACTCCGCGAACTGCGCCAGCCGCTCGGTCGAATAGAGCTCCCCCCGGATGGGCGGCAGCGATCGGCCGGCGGAGAGCGCGGGATCCGGCGCGGTCACGAGGATGGGAGCCATCCTCCCTGGAATCCTGCCCGCCCCAGCCCGGCGACGAGGAACGGACAGCGGCGCGCCAGCTTCCAGACCAGACCGGACAGGTAATTTTCGATCATCAGGACGATCGGCCCCTGGTTCAAACCGAAGTGGGTTGGCGATACCCAACCCGCCTTGCCGCGGGCCGGGAAGGTGGGGTTGAAGCTGCAGAGGAACCCGTAGCGCGAGCGCGCCCCGGCGAAGGTCTCGTGCAGCGAACGGATGGTGGGCAACACCGCCTCAGGCGCGAACGGCAGGCTCGCGATCACCGCCCACGGCGCCACCGTACCGTCGTCCGGGCCGAACGGCGCGCCGCGCGCGCGGTAGGCGTAGAAGCGCCTCTCGACGCCGGCAACCTGGCGCACCGACGGGCCCGGCCCATCGCTCGCCGTGATCCCCCAGCAGCGCTCGCCGTAGCGGGCGAAGCGGCGCGGGTTGCGGATCGCGTACTCCTGCTGGATCTCGGTGGCGCGGCGGCTGTTCTCGAAGTAGTCGATCCCTTTGCCGCGCATGAAATCATCCTGGAGGCCGGCGAGATCGAGCCAGACCTGCGAGAACTGATGGACGAAGAGGGGGCCGGCGTACACCAGCTCACGGCCGTAGATTTTCCTCCATCGAAAGCCCGCGGTCCAGGCGGCGTAGCTCGCCGGCGGCAGCGGATGGGTGGGCGAGCCGAGCCCGAGGACGTAGAGGATCAGCGCCTCATCGTAGCCCCGCCATTGGAACGGCAGGAAGCCGGTTTCCGGGCGCCAGCCGAGCGCCACCGCATCGGTCCCGGCCATCGCCCAGCGCCAGTCGGCGCGCCGGTAGAGCGCCTCGGCGAGCTCGCGGAGCTCCCCCTCCTCCGCACGATCGGCGTCGAAGTAGGCCGCGGCGGTGAGCGCGCCGGCGAGGAGGATCGCGGTGTCCATCGTCGACACCTCGCAGTGCCCGGCGCGGCGACCGCTCTTCATGTCGAGAAAGTGATAGTAGAAGCCATGATGGCCGATGGCGTCGGGCCCTTCGCCCTGCGCGCCGCGGTGGAAGAAGCGCAGCGCGGCGAGAGCCTGCGCCACCGCCCGCCGGCGGGAGAGGAACCCGCGCTCGACGGCCACGCAGTAGGCGGAGAGCGCAAAGCCGACCGCCGCGATGCTGGCATCCGAGCCGCGGAGCGAAGTGTCC
Source organism: Thermoanaerobaculia bacterium (assembly GCA_036560825.1). Taxonomy (GTDB): domain Bacteria; phylum Acidobacteriota; class Thermoanaerobaculia; order Multivoradales; family UBA5704; genus DATBQN01. Next base: position 914 of record DATBQN010000276.1, on the reverse strand, counting down.
GCGACGAGACCGTTCACCGGGCTCACCTGGTCGGCGAAATAGCGACAGGAGACTCGGGCCAGCTCGACCAGGTCCTCTGGGGAGGCATGCGCAGTCATCTTTCCTCCCACGGTTCTGCAATCCTGAGACCACGGCTTGTCACGCTCTGATAACTTTCGGTACTACTATTATTAGATATCCTGCGGACAGGACCCCGCGAGGCGCGGGGGCGGTCCCTGCACCGCTCTGGGAGAACAGGCATGGCGAAGGACATCGTCATCGTCGGCGGGGGATCTGCGGGTTGGATGACCGCCGCCTACTTGAGCAAGGCCCTCGATCGGATGGACAGCATCCGGGTCGTCGAGTCGCCGCGGGTGAAGAGCATCGGCGTCGGCGAGGCGACCTTCAGCACGGTCAAGCTCTTCTTCGATTTCCTCGAGCTCGACGAGCGCGACTGGATGCCTCCCACCAACGCCAGCTACAAGATGGGGATCCGCTTCGTCGGCTGGCGCCGGGACGGCGGCCACTTCTACCATCCCTTCCAGCGCTATGAGGTCGTCGACGGCTACAACCTCGGCGAGTGGTGGCTGCGGCTGCAGGACGGCCGGCGCGGCGGCGAGGAGGCGGCGCACCCGGAGCCCTTCGATTATGCCTGTTTCACGGTGCCGGCGCTCTGCGACCATCTGCGCTCGCCGCGCCACCTCGACGGCCGCGTCTTCGACGAGCGGGTGCAGGGCTTCTATTCGGAGGCGGACGGGCCGGCGAACAAGGTCATGGTCGAGCATCGGGTGCAATACCCGTATGCCTATCACTTCGACGCCGCCCTGCTGGCCGACTTCCTGCGCGGCTATGCGGTGCAGCGCGGCGTCGAGCACATCGCCGACGAGGTGCTCGACGTCCACCTCGGCGCCGACGGCTCGATCGACCACCTGGTG
>DATBQN010000275.1:0-17141 GCA_036560825.1 Thermoanaerobaculia bacterium | reverse complement strand
ACGATCTGCATCAGCTTGCTCTGGAAGGGCTGCAGGTAGCGGGCGTCAGGCTGGCCGCCGTGGCGGAACACCCCGCCGAGGTCGGCGAAGCCCTTCTGCAGCGCGGCGCGCTCGTCCGGCGTCACGTCGTCCGGCACCACGGTCATGACCTTCTGCTGCACGACCTTGAGCCACCACTCGAAGAGCGCCGGCGCCTTGACGACGAAGACGATGGCGCAGATCCCCAGCAGCACGAGGAGGGCGCCGCAGCCGATGAAGAGCGGCTTACTGCACCCCCGTCCGCCGCCGGTGCTCGGCGCCGCCGGGGTCGGGTTGAACGGGCTGGGGACGTAGCCGGGCTCGGACATGGAGGCCCTCCGGGGCAGACCTGCGCGGGTTTTTATCACCCAGGGGAGCGGGCGGCAAGCGCGCGCGCCGCTCTATCGCCCTATAATGACGTCTCGTGCCGTACGACCCGCTGCGCCCTCAGGCCAACTACCCGCCCTACGCGCCGCCACGCCGCTCGCTGCTGCGTTTCGTCTGGCCGCTCCTCGCGGCGATCCTGCTCGGCGTGGTGGGCGGTGTCGCGGTGGCCGCGGCCATCCACATGCCGCGGGTCGATCAGCTGGCGGAGTTCACGCCGAGCCTGGTCACCCAGCTCTACGACAAGAACGGCCACGTCTACCGCAGCTTCGCCCGCGAGCGGCGGGTGATGCTCAAGGAGCGGGAGATCCCGCCGCTCATCGAGCAGGCGGTGCTCGCCTCCGAGGACAGCAACTTCTTCCAGCACGGCGGGGTCGACCCGCTGGGGATCGTGCGCGCCAGCCTGACCGACGTGCGCAAGGGGCGCGTCGTGCAGGGCGCCTCGACGATCACCATGCAGCTCGCGCGGAGCGTCTTCCTCACCCGCCAGCGCACCTGGCGCCGCAAGGTCGAGGAGGCCCTCCTCGCGGTGGAGCTCGAGAAGACCTACAGCAAGCAGCAGATCCTCACCCTCTACCTGAATCTGCTCAACCTGGGCCACGGCAACTACGGGGTCGAGGCGGCGTCGCGCTTCTACTTCAACAAGCCGGCGAAGGACATCACGGTCGGCGAGGCGGCGACCCTCGCGGGCATCATCCCCGCTCCCAGCCGCTACAGCCCCTACAACTCCCCCGATCTCGTCCTCCGCCAGCGGGACCGCGTGCTGCGCCGCATGCTCGAGGAGCGCTACATCACCCCGCAGCAGTACCAGGCCGCCGTCGCGCAGCCGCTCGCCGTGGCCCCGCAGCAGCCGCAGGAGCTCTTCGCCCCCTACTTCGCCGAGGACGTCCGCAAGTACCTCGAGAGCACCTACGGCGCGACCGAGCTCTACGAGGCGGGCCTCCAGGTGCACACCACCCTCGATCCGCCGATCCAGGCGGCGGCGCTCCGCGCCGTGCAGGCGGAGCTCGTGAAGCTCGACCACCGGCGCGGCTTCCGGGGACCGATCGGAACCGTCCCCGAGGGGAGCATCGCGACCCAGGTCCTGCCCACCTGGACGCGCTCGGCGCCCGCTCCCGGCCGCTGGACGCAGGGTCTGGTGCTCGCGGCCGGGAAGACCGCGGCCACGGTCAAGCTCGGCGCCCAGACCTACACCCTCGACAAGAAGGGGATCGCCTGGACCCACCACAACTCCCCCGCGGAGCTCCTCAAGCGCGGCGACGTCGCCTGGTTCCGGCTCGACGCTCCCGAGCCCGAGGGCAAGGCGAAGGACAAAGAGAAGAAAGCGGCAGCGGCGGCCACCGGGTCAGGCAAGACCGCCCCGCTCCAGCTCTATCTCGAGCAGGAGCCGCGCATGGAGGCGGCGGCGGTGGTCCTCGAGTCGCGCACCGGCGCCATCCGCGCCATGGTCGGCGGCTGGAGCTTCGAGCGCAACCGGTTCAATCGCATCACCCAGGCGCATCGGCAGGTGGGCTCGGCCTTCAAGCCGTTCGTCTACGGCGCCGCCATCGAGTCGGGCTGGACGCCCGCCGACACCCTGCTCGACGCGCCGACCTCGTTCATCGGCGCCGACGGCAAGCTCTCCTACCACCCGGAGAACTACTACCACAAGAACTACGGCATCGTGACCCTGCGGCGGGCGCTCGAGCAATCGATCAACGTGCCGGCGGTCAAGCTCTTCGACCTCCTGGGGGCGAAGCGGGTGCTCGACTTCGCCCACCGCTGCGGCATCCAGACGCCGCTCCCGCCCTATCCCAGCGTCGCCCTCGGCTCGGCCGATCTCATCCCGCTCGAGCTCGCCGGAGCCTACGCCGCGATCGCCAACCAGGGGACCCACGTGGAGCCGTACCTGATCGACCGCGTGGCGACCGCCGACGGCCAGATCCTCGAGCAGCGCTTCCCCGGCGCGCGCACGGCGACGACGCCGCCCGTCGCCTACGTCCTCGCCCACATGATGGAGGGGGTCGTCGACCACGGCACGGCCTACGCCCTCGCCGACCTCGACATCGACATCGCCGGCAAGACCGGCACCACCGACGACTTCACCGACGCCTGGTTCGTCGGCTTCACGCCCCGGTACACGATCCTCACCTGGGTCGGCTACGACCTGAAGCACTCGCTCGGCCAGGGCATGAGCGGCGCCGTCGCGGCGGTGCCGATGTGGAGGCAGATCGCCGAGGACGGCCTCGCCACCGGCTGGCTGACCAAGGGCGCGCGCTTCACGGTGCCCCCCGGCGTCGAGCTCAGGGACGTCGAGTACTACACCGGCCTCCTCTCCGGCGAAGGCAGCACCCGGACCCAGAAGGAGGCCTTCGTCGCCGGCACCGAGCCCGACCGCAAGTACAACAACCGCTGGTCGACGATCACCACCCTCCCCTGGTACCAGCAGCGCGCCTTCTACATCCCCAAGCAGGGCGAGCGGATGTCGAACGGCGACCTCGCACCCGGCGGCTCGCCCGAAGGCGCCACGGAGCCCGCCCCCACGACCGTGCCCAAGCCAGGCGAAGGAGACACCGTCGGCGAAGGCGACGCCGGCCAGGCCCCGCCACCGCCGCCGCGTTAGCTACCGCGGCTTGGTGCCCACCATCCCGTAGTCCTGGAAGCCGAAGAGCAGCTCGTCGAGCCGGTCGCGCAGGCGGTTGACGCGATCGGCGAGGTGCCTTTGCTCCTCCGGCAGGCGAGCGAGGTCGATCTCCGGCAGGCGCTCGGCGTCGGGGAAGGGGCGGAGGTCGAGGCGCTCGATGGGATCGAAGCCGGCGAGCTCGTAGAGCAGGTGGAGGCTGTCGGGGTGGATGGGCCGGCGGTGCGTCGGATCGAGCCAGAAGTTGCGCGCCGCGACGACGAGCGACAGGGGATTGGGGGTCTCGAGGATCAGCACGCCCCCCGGCATCAGGGCGCGGAAGGCGAGGCGCACCAGGCGGTCGAGCGAGGGGGCGGGCAGGTGCTCGATGACGTGGAAGGAGACCACGCCGCCGAGGCTCTTCTCGGGCGCCGCCGCCAGGCGCTCGAAGAGGTCGCCCTCGGCGGCGTCGAGGCCGTGCTCGCGGCAGAGCGCCACCATGCGGGCGCTGCCGTCGACGCCGGAGGCCGGCACGCCGCGCGCGGCGAGGATGGCGAGCGCCTCGCCGCGGCCGCAGCCGAGGTCGAGCACCGGCCCTTTGCCCGTGATGCCCGTGAGGTAGGGCAGATAGCGCGACAGCCGCTCGGCGATCTCCTCCTCGGTGCCGCGGTACCGCCGCTCGAGCTCGAAATAGGAGTGCTCCTCGCGGGCGCGGGAGAGGTCGGCGAGGGACCCCGGCGTGCCCTGCTCGGCGACTGCCAGGGCTCCCGAGAGGCTTCCCAAGAGGTCGCGCGCCTCGCGCCGGTAGCGGTCGAGCTTCTGGTCGACGCGCGAGAACAGCGCGTCGTTGTGATGCATCAGCTCAGTGACCCCTTCGAAGGCGAGGGCCTCCAGGTAGGCGATGCGGTCGTGGTGGCGGGCGCGGTCGGCGTCGAGGCGCTCGAGGTGCTCGAGGAGGATGAGGTTGAAGCTCCGCTGACGGTCCCAGAGGTCGTTCTGCGGCGCCTTGACGAACGGGCGGGTGGCGCGCTTCCAGAGGACGAGGAGCTTGCCCAGCGCGCCGCGATGGCTGCGGATGGGGAACTCGCGGTCCTCCTTCCACAGCCACCGCCAATCGGCGAGGTCGCGGCTCGGCTCGTCGAGGAAGTCGTCGAGGGTGGGCTGGCGCGGGTCGCCGTTCGCTTCGCGCTCGGTCATCGGGTCGAGAACACGAGCGAGGCGGCCGCCGGGCCGCCCCGCGCTCGAAAGGACAGCGCTACGCTTCCGGCACCACGGAGACGGTGACCTCGGCGATGACCTCGGGGTGGAGCTCCACCCGCACCGGGTGGTCGCCGAGCGACTTGATGCCGCCCTCGAGGTCGATGCGCCGGCGGTCGACGGTGAAACCCTTGGCGGCGAGCGCCTCGGAGACGTCGCCGGCGGTCACCGAGCCGTAGAGCGTCTCGGTCTCGCCCACCCGCTTGGGGATGGTGATCTTCATGCCGCTGAGCTGGCCGGCGATCGCTTTCGCCGCGTCGCGCTCCTGCGCGTGGCGGGCGTCGATCTTGCCCCGCCGCTGTTCGAAGTAGGTGATGTTGGCGGGCGTCGCCTCGAGCGCGAAGCCCTGGGGCAGCAGGTAGTTGCGGGCGAGGCCCGTCTTGACCTCGACCACCTGGCCGCGCTTTCCGAGATGCCGCTGATCGGAGAGGAGGATCACTTTCACGCTGGGCTCCTCCTAGTCGGTGGTGAACGGAATGAGGGCCAGGTGACGCGCGCGCTTGATCGCCTGCTGGAGCAGGCGCTGGTGGCGGGCGCAGGTTCCCGAGATCCGGCGGGGCAGGATCTTCGAGCGCTCGGGGATGAACTGCTGCAGGAGCTTGACGTCCTTGAAGTCGACGTAGTCGATCTTGTCGGCGCAGAACTTACAGACCTTGCGCCGGCGGTAGAAGACCTTCTTCGGCCTGGCCATGGCTCAAGCCTCCCTTTCGGCGCCGGCCGGCGCGGGCTCGGCGGCAGGCGGGGGGACGGCCGCGGCCGGCGCGGGCTGCACCGGAGCCTCGAGCGGCGCGATGCGCGAGCCGGCGCGCTTGATGTCGAGATCGGTGCGCACCGTCAGGTAGCGCAGGATCTTGTCGTTCTGGCGCATGCGGTGCTCGACCTCGGGCAGCGACGTCTTGCCGCCCTGGCTCGCGATGTAGAAGACGACGTACTTGCCTTCGGTGAGCTTCTCGATCGGGTAGGCGAGCTTGCGCCGCCCCCAGCTCTCTTCCTTGGTGATCTCCGAGCCGCCGCCGACGATCATCTGGTGATAGTCGTGGGTCATGGCGACGACCTCCTCGTCGGAGACGCGGGGGTCGACGACGAACATCAACTCGTACGTGCGCATGGGTGCTGGAACCCTCCCTATGGCCTGATCGGTCCCGCTTCCGGCGGGACAGAGAGGAACAGGATGGCGATACGGCCGAGGCCGCCCGCCGGTGACGAAGGGTAAGATTTTACACCAGGCGGGCGGGAACGCAAATCTTACCGGTTGAACGCGTTCATCGCCGCCTCGACGCCACCGGCGAGCCAGGCGTCGCAGGCGTCGGCGGCGCGGAGGACCATCTCGCCGACGGCGCCCTCTTCCTCGGGGGCGAAGGGGGCGAGCACGAAGTCGACCAGCTCGTCGCCGCCCTCGGGCGTCGTCTCCCCCGCCACCCCGAGGCGCAGCCGGGGAACCTCGGCGCTCTGCAGGCTCTCGAGGATCGATTCCATGCCGCGGTGTCCGCCCGGGCTCCCCGACCGCCGCAGGCGCAGGCGGCCGAGGGGCAGGTGGACCTCGTCGAAGACGACCAGCAGGTCCGACGGCGCGAGGCCGTGGCGCTCGACGAGGCAGCGGACGGCGTAACCGCTGCGGTTCATGTAGGTCAGCGGCTGCGCCAGGAGGACCCCGCCGGGAGCCTGCTCGACCTCCGGTGGCGGCGAGCCGGCCGGCGCGCGGACGAAGTCGCCGACCAGCGCGTTGCACTCGAGGGTGCCCAGGCGGGCGCCGTGGCGGCGCGCCAGCTCGTCGACGACCCGAAAGCCGACGTTGTGGCGCGTGACGCGATAGCGCTCGCCCGGGTTGCCGAGCCCCACCACCAGGCGAGCGAAGCGAGGGAGCGAGACCAGCGCCTACTTCTCCTTCTCTTTCTCCTCGTCGCCCTTGCCGCGCTTGGCGACCTCGGGCTCCGCCTTCTCGGCCTCGATGAGGCCCTCTGCGGCCGCCGCCGGCGCCGCCTCGAGCTTGGCGTGGGAGAGCGAGACGATCACCCGGTCGGGCTCCTCGGCGAGCGCCACGTTGGGCGGCAGCACCAGGTCGCGCGCCTCGACGTGCTGGCCGATGTGGAGCGGCGTGACGTCGAGCTCGATGTGGCGCGGGATGTCGCCCGGCAGGCACTCGACCTGCACCTCGCGGTGCACGAAGTCGAGCAGGCCGCCCTCGACCTTCACCCCGTGGGCGGTGCCGACGAGCTCGATCGTCACCTGCACGCGCACCTTCTCGGTCATCAGGATGCGCTGGAAGTCGATGTGGATGACCTGCCGCGACACCGGGTCGATCTGCAGGTCGCGGATCATCGCGTGCCGCTCCTTGCCGCCGCTGTCGGCGAGCTTGAGGAGGAAGATCGCGTTCTCGCTGCCGCCCGCCTTCAGCAGGTCGATGAGGGTCTTGCGGTCGACCTGGACGGGCAGGGTGTCCTTGCCGCCGCCGTAGACCACGGCGGGAATCTTCCCCTCGGCGCGCAGGCGGCGGTTGGCGTTGGCGCCGACCGCCGCGCGCTTGAGGACTTCGATCGTCATTTCAGTCATGGGTTCCTCGTTTCTTCGTGGCTACAAGCTATCAGACGAACAGCGAGCTCACCGAGCTGTTCTCGTGGATCCGGCGGATCGCCTCGCCGAGAAGGGGCGCGACGGAGAGCGGGCGCAGCTTGCCCGAGCGCGAGAGCTTCTTCTCCACCGGGATGGTGTTGGTGATGAGCACGGTCTCGAGCGGCGAGGCGTCGATGCGGCCCAGCGCCGGCCCCGAGAGCACGCCGTGGACGCCGGCGGCGAGCACCCGGTCGGCCCCTTTGGCCTTGAGCGCCTCGACCGTCTTGGTGAGGGTGCCCGCGGTGTCGATGATGTCGTCGATGATGAGGGCGTTGCAGCCGTCGACGTCGCCGATGACGTGCATGACCTCGGCCTCGTTGGGCGCCGTGCGCCGCTTGTCGACGATGGCGAGGCCCACCTCCATGCGCTTGGCGATGGCGCGCGCCCGCTCGACCCCGCCGGCGTCCGGCGAGACGATGACGAGGTCGGGGATGTCGAGGTCGCGGATCGCCTCGAGCATCACCGGCGCCGCGAAGAGGTGGTCGACCGGGATGTCGAAGAAGCCCTGGATCTGGTCGGCGTGGAGGTCCATCGTCAGCACGCGGTCGGCGCCGGCGCGCGAGATGAGGTCGGCGACCAGCTTCGCCGTGATCGGCACCCGCGGGCGGTCCTTCTTGTCCTGCCGCGCGTACCCGTAGTAGGGAAGGACGGCGCTCACCCGCGAGGCCGACGAGCGCTTGAAGGTGTCGAGCAGGATGAGCAGCTCCATGAGGTTCTCGTTGACCGGCTCGCAGGTGGGCTGGACGATGAAGACGTCGGAGCCGCGGACGTTCTCGTCGATCTGACAGAAGATCTCGCCGTCCGAGAAGTTGACCGCCTTGACGTTGCCGGCGGAGAGGTTCAGGTACTCGCAGATCTCCTGCACCAGGGCCGGATGCGCGCGTCCGCCGAAGATCTTCAGGTCACCGGGCATTGCTCTCCCTCGATCCGGCCCGCCCCGCGACGGACCTCGCGAGCGACTGCAGGCTTAGGGGGTCTTCTCCGCTCGATCTGGTTGGGGCGGGAGGATTCGAACCTCCGGATGCGGGATCCAAAGTCCCGTGCCTTACCGCTTGGCGACGCCCCAGTTTCCACAAGCAACGCGAGCCGCCGCCGGCCTCACCTCTCGGCCCGGGCTCCGGGGCGCCCCCGGAGCCGGCGGCCCTAGGTCACGGTCCAGAAGGAGTCGCGCAGGTGCATTTCCTCGACCTCTTCGAGCGTCTTCTCGGGCAACGGCACGGGGGCGACCGCGGCGAGACCGTCCTCGCCGTCCGACCGCGGCTCGGCGCGCGGCAGCGGCGTGGGAGGCGTGGGCGCCATGGACGGCCTCGGCGGCGCCGGCGGCGCCGGTGCCAAGGGCGTCGCGCCCGCCGCGGCGAGCGGCCGCTCGGCGAGCACGCGCTCGTATTCGGCGAGCACCTTGCCCTCGATCATCCGCCGGGTCTCGTTGTTCAGGGGGTGGGCGACGTCCTTGAACTCGCCGTTCTTCTTCTTGCGGCTCGGCATGCTGATGAACAGCCCGTCCCGTCCCTGGATGATCTTGATGTCGTTGACCATGAAGCACTGGTCAAAGACGATCGACACGAAAGCCTTGAGCTTCTCCTCGTTGATCGGGAATACCTTGACCTCAGTGATCTCCATGATTCGAGCCCTCTCCCTCGTCCTCGATCGCCGCCGCGGCGCATTGGCGCGATGAGCGAGGCGCCGCTCGGCTCCAGGCGGCGGCCCCGGAGGACAGCCATCGGAGATCACGTCGGCCTCCACCGGGCGTCGAAAAACGGCGGAAACTGCTCGACCGCTCCCGGAGGACCACTCGCTATCGCGCCGGCATCAACCGGTGCATTATACGCCTCAGCAGACCTCTGGAGCGCCGCTACGGCGACTGTAAATCGGGCTCTTCAGCAAGCACGAAGGGGGCGGTTCGCCTCCCCGACGGCGACGTAATGCTAGAGATGCGGGTCCGGGCTGTCAAATCGGGCCTGGCAGTCCTCTTCCTCGAAGCCCGAGGGGATCGCCAGCTCCGTGAGCGCCCGCGGCAGCTTCTCGGCGAGGACCTCCTTCCAGCGCACCTGGGCCCCCTGCTTGCGGTCGGAGAGGATCGACCAGTCGTCGCGGCGCACCCAGAGGACCACCGGCTGGCCCTCCTCCCACAGCGTCCAGCTCTCCACCTGGTCGCCGGCGAGGCGCGCCGTCCAGCGGCGCTCCATCTCGTCGCGGTAGGTGAGGTCGCGTCCCTTGACCTGGGGCGGCGCGGCCGGCTCGGCGGGAAGGCGGTCAAGGAGGAGCGCGGGGAGCGAGAGCAACGGGAAGGGGGCGAGCGGCACGTCGGCGACGTCGAAGCTGCCCTCGAAATTGCAGTAGCCGCGGTTCCGGTGGTCGAGCCAGAGGCCGCGCTCGGCGTCGACGTCGAGGCTCCACAGCGCGCGGCCCACCGGGTCGACCGCCATCACCTGGTAGCGCTCGGCGGCGGCGAGGCGGAGGGTCAGCCGGAAGCTGCCCTCTCCCCGCGGGCCGGAGTAGGAGATGCGGTACAGCCGCTGCGAGCCGAAGGCGGAGGGCGGGATCTGCCAGGGCGCCGCGCCGTCCGCCGCGAGCCGCGGCGCGCGCAGGCCGCTGCATCCCGCGGCGAGCGCCAGCGCCGCCGCGCAGAGCGCGCCCGGCCAGCGGATGGGCGCACGGGGGCCGCGGTACGCCGGGGGAGGGGGAGCGGCCATGCGCGAGGTGGACGCGAGCCCGCCTCAGGGGCGGGCAGAGGGCTCGGCCAGGCCGTCGAGCTTGCGGCGCAGCTGGTCGGGCTTCTTGTCGCCGAGCTTCAGAGCGCGCTCGTACATCTCGCGCGCTTTCCCGGTCTCGCCGAGCGCCGCGTACACGTCGCCCAGGTGCTCGTGCACGGTCGAGTCCTCGGGCTCCAGGCGGGTCGCCCGCTCGAGGTAGGAGCGGGCGCGGTCGTACTGGTGGAGCTGGAAATGGGTCCAGCCCAGCGAGTCGACGTAGGCGCCGTTGTCGGGGACGAGCGCCACCGCGCGGCGGACCATCTTCAGGGCCTCTTCCAGGTTCTCGCCTCTCTCGGCCCACATGTAACCCAGGTAGTTGAGCGCGGCATGGAAGTCGGGATCGTTCTGGATCACGCCGCGGAAGGTGGCCACGGCCTCGTCGCGCTGGCCGTTCCTCTCGTAGGCGGCGCCGAGGAGGAAGCCCGCGGTGGTGAGCTTGGGGTGGCTCGCCAGCAGCCGCTGGAGGATGGGGATCGAGTCCTTGTAGAGCTCGAGCCGCTGATAGCTCTGCGCCGCCGCCAGGATCGCCTGCGGATCGTCGGCGCGGGCGAGCTTCTCGAGCTGGCGCCGCCCCTGGCGCTCGCGGCCGGAGCGGAAGAGCACCTCGGCGTGCTTGGCGGCCACCGCCGGCGAGGCGGACGCGGGCGACAGCAGGTCGAGCGCCTGGTCGTAGCGCTTGAGCGACACCAGGGCCTCGGCCTGGAGGAGCAGCGCCTCGGAGCGCACCGCGGGGTCGGTCGCCGAGAGCAGCGGGGCGAGCGCCTCGCCCACCTTCTGCCACTCCTCGGCGAGGAAGTAGAGCTGCGCCAGCTCGAGCCGCGCGTCGCGCGCCTCCTTCTCCTTGCCGGCGCGCTCGAGGTCGGTGGCGAGGTCGGCCAGCAGCGCGGCGGCCTCGTCGCGCCGCCCCTCGCGGCGCAGGATGCGGGCGACCGTGGCGGCGAGCTCGACGTCCTGCGGCTGCGTCTGGCGGAGCTTGCCGAGGAGCGCCAGCGCCTCCGCGTTCCTGCCCTGGGCGGTGAGGATGAGGCCCTTCAGGAGCACCAGGTACTGATTGTCGGGCTGCGACTTGAGCAGCGCGTCCGCGGTCGCCAGCGCCGAGTCGAGGTCGCCGGTGAGGTAGAGGGCGGAGGCGAGCTGTCGCCGGAGCTGGGGATCGCCGCGCACCGCCTCGGGGGCGGCGAGCAGGGTGTCGAGCTCGGCGCGATGATCGCCGCGATGGCTCTGGATATCGGCCAGCGTCAGCCGCTCCTCGATCGACTCGGGGTCGTCGGCGAGCTCCTCCTTGAGCACCGCCTCGGCCTGCTCCGGCCGCCGCGCCTTGAGCAGCGACTCGACCAGGAGGCCGGTCGCCGTCGAGTTGTTGGGCACGTAGGAGACCAGCTCCCGGAAGACGTCGGCGGCCTTCTCCGGCAGGCCGCGGTCGAGGTAGATGCGCCCCAGGGTGACCATGATCTGGAGGTCCGAGGGAGTGCGCTTCCGCAGCTGCTCGAAGGCCTCGATCGCCTGGGCCATGGCGGCGGGATCCTGCTGCGACAGCTCGAGATAGACCTCGCCCAACCCGCGCAGGATGTCGGGGTTGTCGGGCGCCAGCGAGCGCGCCTTCGCCGCCTGGCTCGCGGCCTGCGCCATGTAGTCGGTGCGCGTGCGGCCCTGCCGGCTGGCGAGGCCGAGACGGCCGAGGAGCTCGGCGTGCTCGACCCTTACGTAAGGGTCGGCGGGGGCGAGCTTCTCGGCCTCGCCGAAGGCGGCGAGGGCCTCGTCGAAGGCGCCCTCGGCGAGCAGCATCTTGGCGAGCGTGAACTCGTAGGCGGCGCGCTCGCCGGGATCGGCCGGGGGCGAGGAAGGGGCGGCGGGCGCAGCCGCGGCGCCTCCTGGCACGACGGCGAGCCAGCAGACGGCGGCGAGGGCTGCAACGACCGACTTCACAGCCTTCAGAATAGCAGCCGACCCCGGCGCTTTACAAGCCAATCAGCCGCACCTATAATCACCTCGCGACTCATAAGTACCGAAGAGACAAGAGGTTAGGAACCCACGGCAAGAGAGCGCAGCGAGGCGGTAAAACCGGCCGACATGGGCAAGCTCGGGCAGATCCTGGTGGCGCGGGGATGGATCACGTTGCAACAGCTCACGCGCGCGCTGAAGAACCAGAACGTGGTGGGCGGCCGCCTCGGCACCTGCCTGCTCGAAATGGACGCCCTCACCGAGGATCTGCTCGCCAAGGGGCTCTCCGAGCAGCTCGGCGTGCCCGCGGCGACGGTCGAGGAGCTGCACGGCGTCCCCGAGGAGGTGCGCGAGATCCTGCCTGCCAAGCTCGCCCGCCGCTGCCGCGCGGTGCCCTTCCGCGCGCTCGGCGGCCGCCTCGACGTCGCCATGCTCGACTCCCGCAACCTCGCCTGCCAGGACGAGATCGCCTTCGCCACCGGCAAGCGGGTCAAGGTCCACGTCGGCCTCGAGATCCGCATCTATGAAGCGCTCGAGAAGTACTACGACGAGGAGTGCCCGTCGCGCTTCGCCCACCTGCTCGATCGGCTCAACCGCGCGCTCTACATGTGGGAGCGTGACCCCGCCGAGCCGGTGCCGGAGCCGCCGGCGAGCGAGCCCGTCCTGAGGCTCGGCGCCGACCCCTTCGCCGCGCCGCCCAAGCTCGCGCCGCCGCCCCTCCCCGAGCCCTCCCTGCCGCCGCTGCCGCGCCGCGAGCGGATGGCGGGGCCGTCGCTGCCCCTGACGCGGGTTACCCCGGTTGCTCCGGTCACCCCGATCGGCCCGCTCCTCGTGCCGGCGCCGCGCGCGCCGGAGGGCGCGCGGCCGGCTGCCGCCTCGGAGCTCGTCGACCTGCCGCTCCGCCGCCCGCCTCCTCCACCGGCGCCTCCGCGCACGATCGCGGTGACGCCGGAGGTGAAGGAGGCGATCGCCGGCCGCATCGCGCCGGAGCCGGAGCCGCCGGCGCCGGCTCCGGCCCCGGCCCCCGTTCCGGAGCCGCCGCCGGCGCCCGTCGCCGCCGTCGAAGCGGTGTCGCCGCCCGCCGCGGCGGAACGGACCCCTCCGGCCTCCGGCCTCGCGGCCGTGGAGGCCGCCTTCCAGGCGACCACCGACCGCGACGAGGTGGCGAGCATCCTCCTCGCCTTCCTCGGCGAGCGCTACCGCCGCGCGGCGCTCTTCCAGATCGCGCGCGATCGCGCCACCGGCTGGCGCGCCGTCGGCGAAGGCGTCGACGCCGCGGCGTTCGGCCGCTTCGCGATCGGCTTCGACCAGCCCTCGATCTTCCTCAACCTGCGCCAGGGAAACGGGCTCTACATGGGGCCGCTGCCGCCCATGCCGGCGCACCGCGAGCTGGCGCGCGCCTGGGGGGGCGAGCTGCCGCGCGATTGCATCATGCTGCCGGTGCGCCTGCGCGATCGCATGGTGTCGGTGATGTACGCCGACCGCGCCGAGGGCGGCGCGCCGGGGCTGTCGCTCGACGAGATGCGCCGCTTGGCCGCCGCCACCGCCAGCGCTTTCGAGCGCTGCATCCTGCGCAAAAAGCAGCTTGCTACGGGCCTTTGACACGACGTCGTGTTTTGTTGACACCTCCTGGACCCATTGCTACACTCCCCGCCCTCGGAGCCGAGATGATCAAGTCGGACATCGTAGACCGCGTTGCGGAGCTCACCGAAGTGCCGCGGGTCAAGGCAGCGCAGGCCGTCGACACGATCATCGAAGCGATGAAAAACGCGCTCTGCGACGGCAAGCGGATCGAGCTCCGCGGCTTCGGCGTCTTTCAGGTGCGCGACCGCAAGAAGGGCGTCGGCAGGAACCCGAAGACCGGCGTCGAGGTCGCCATCACGCCCGGCAAGACCGTCCGCTTCAAACCCGGCAAGGACCTGAAGAACCTCTGACCGAGCGGCCGCGCTATCCTCTCGCGCTCGGCCTCCTCGGCCTCGCTTTCTTCTGCGCCACGACCCTCGGCCCGGTGATGCTCCTCGCGAGCCGCACCGACGTGACGACCGATCTCGCGCCGTATCTGAGCGCCGGCCTGGTGCGCCGGGTGTGGACCGATCCGGCGCTCCGCGCGCTCGGCCTCTCCTTCTCGCTCCCCCTCCTCGCCATCCTCCTGGCGCACGAGCTGGGGCACTACGTCGCCTGCCGCCGCTACGGCCTCCCGGCGACGCTCCCCTACTTCCTGCCGCTGCCCGCGATGCCCGGCACGATGGGCGCCTTCATCCGCATCAAGGCGCCGCTGGCGAGCCGGCGCCAGCTCTTCGACGTGGGCTTCGCCGGACCGGCCGCCGGCTTCGTCACCCTGCTGCCCTTCCTGCTCCTCGGCATCGCGCGCTCGCGGATCGCCGCGATCCCGATCCACGCGGGCTCGAGCCTCCTGCTTCCCGGCCGCTGCCTGGCGATCCAGTGGACGACGCTCCTCTTCCACCGGCCGCTCCGCGCCGGCGAGACGCTCGATCTCCACCCCTTCGCGCTCGCCGCCTGGCTCGGCCTCCTGGCCACCGCTCTCAACCTGCTGCCGTTGAGCCAGCTCGACGGCGGCCACATCCTCTACGCCGCCGCCGGCCGGCGGCAGCGGCTCGTCGCCCTGCCCTGCTGGCTGGCGCTCGTCCTCGCCGGCCGCGCCTGGCCGGGCTGGTGGCTGTGGTGCGCCATCGTGCTGGTGATGGGGCTCGAGCATCCTCCGCTCGTCGAGGAGGCGACGCCGCTCGGCGCGACGCGCCGCGGGCTCGCGCTGGTGGCGCTCGCCATGCTGGTGCTGGCCTTCATGCCGGTGCCGCTGCGCTGGGTGGGTCCGCCGTAGGGATCTCCAGCACCAAGGTGACCGGCCCGTCGTTGACCAGCGCCACCTCCATGTGGGCGCGGAACCGGCCGGTGGCGACCGGGAAGCCGCGCTGCCGCAGGGCCGCGACGAGCGCCTCGACGAGCGGCGCCGCGCGCTCGGGCGGCGCGGCGGCGGCGAAGGACGGGCGGCGGCCGCGGGCGAGCGAGCCGGCGAGGGTGAACTGGGAGACGACGAGGAAGGCGCCCCCCGCCTGCCGCGCGTCGAGGTTCATCTTCCCCTGCGGGTCGGGAAAGATGCGCAGGCCGGCGAGCTTCTCCGCCGCGGCAGCGGCCGCCGCCGCGGTGTCGCCGAGCTCGACGCCGACGAGCGCCAGGATGCCGCGGCCGATCTCTCCCACCACCTCGCCCTCCACCCGGACCGCGGCCGAGCTCACCCGTTGCAAGACGATGCGCACCGTTGGTGTCCTTTCTATGCAGAGGACCGCAAACCGGCGCGGCGTGCGCCGGGAACGGTGTGATACCGTAGCTCATTCCGAACCAAGGAGAGCGTGAGCAATGCTGAACAAAGTGATGTTGATCGGCAATCTGGGCCGTGATCCGGAGGTGCGCTCCACCCCCTCGGGCCAGCCGGTCGCCAGCTTCACCCTGGCCACCAACCGGAAATGGAAGGACAAGAACGGCCAGCGCCAGGAGCAGACAGAGTGGCACAACATCGTCTGCTGGGGGCGCCAGGCGGAGGTGGCGGGACAGTACCTCACCAAGGGCAAGCAGATCTACGTCGAAGGGCGCCTGCAGACCCGCTCCTGGGAGGACAAGCAGAGCGGCGAGAAGAAGTACCGCACGGAGATCGTCTGCGACAACTTCCAGATGCTCGGCCAGCGCGGCGGCGGCGACTACGAGGGCGGCCGCGGCGGCCACCCCGCCGACGGCCCGGGCTTCGAGGAGGGCGGCCCCTCTAGCGGCGGCGGCGGCATGGGCGAGGCCGAGGACGACGACATCCCGTTCTAGCCCGCTCGGCTCTCGTCATCCATTCCGCAGAACCCTCGCGCCCGCGGGCTTTCCGCGGGCGCGTTTCGTTTTTACCGGCGCCGCGCTCCGCTGAAGGCGAAGTAGAGGGCGAGGGCGAGGCAGAGCCCGACGCTCGCCGGCACGTAGACGAAAGCGAGCCCGGTGGCCGCGCCGTAGAGCACGGGGCCGACGGCGTACTGGCGGGTGATCGCCTCCGCCTCCGCCGGGTCGCCGTCGGGGTCGAGCAGGCGGCGGCCGCGGGCGGCGTGGCGCCACAGCAGGTTGAACGCGACGGCGGTGACGAAGAAGGTGCCGGCGTAGAAGGCCGCCGCGACGCGCGCTTCCGGGCGCTCGACGTACTCGGCGAGGAGCCCGGTGGGGAACGGCACGAAGGTGACGAAGAGGAGGAGCAGGCCGTTCAGGTAGAGCAGCCGGCGGCTCGTCCTCCGGATGTGGAGGAAGAGCAGGTGGTGGTTGATCCACATGACGAGGATGGTGCCGAAGCTGGTCAGGAAGGCGAGGAAGGCCGGCCAGTCGGCGAGCAGGGCGGCGGCGAGGCCGCCCGGCCCCAGGTCCGCCGGCCGCGGCACCTTGATGTCGAGGACCAGGAGCGTGATGGCGATGGCGAAGACGCCGTCCGAGAACGCCTCCAGCCGCGCCGTCTCGGACGCCGCCGCGCGATGGCGCTGCGTCTCGGCGCCCGACCGCGCCTGCCTCTCCCGTTCCCGCAAAGGAAGCTAACCTTTCCCCAGCTCCTGCGTGCGGCGGTAGGCGGCCCAGACGCCGTCCGCCAGCACCGTGCGGAGGCCACCGCGCTCGAGGGCATGGAGCGCCTCGGCGGAGGTGCCGCCGGGCGAGGTGACCATGTTGCGCAGCTCGGCCAGATGCTTGCCGGACTGCATGGCGAAGAGCGCCGAGCCGCGCATGGTCTGGAGGACGAGCTCCTCGGCGACCCGGCGCGAGAAGCCGAGATGGACGCCGGCGTCGATGAGGGCCTCGAGGAAGAGGAAGCAGAAGGCCGGGCCGGTGCCGGAGAGCGCCGTCGCCATGTCGAGGTACTTCTCGTCGTCGACGAAGTGCTCGCGTCCGAGGGCGGCGAGGATCGCCGCGGCGATGCGCAGCTGGCGCTCGCCGACCGCGGGGGTCGCCGTCCACACCGTCATCCCTTCGTCGATCTGCGCCGGAGTGTTGGGGATGGCGCGCACCACGGCCGCGTGGCCGAGCCCCTCGCGGAAGGTGCGGAGGGTCGCCCCGGCGATGATCGACAGCGCCAGTCCGCCCGGCCGCATGGCGCCGGCGAGCCGCGGCAGCACCCTCGCCAGGGTCTGCGGCTTGAGGGCGAAGACCACCACGTCCGCCGACTCGGCCGCGGCGCGGTTGTCCTCCGTCGTCCGGATGCCGTGGCGCGCCGCGAGCTCCGCCAGCCGCTCGCCGCGCCGCGCCGTGGCGACGATCACCTCGGGGGCGACGAGGCGCTGCTTGAGGAGGCCGGCGATCATCGCCTCGCCCATCGTGCCGGCGCCGAGGAACGCGAAGGAGAGGCCGGAGAGCGAGGGCTCGCCGTGCGGCGCGCCGTGCCGGGGATCGTTCATCGCGAGAGCATATCCCCTGGCGGCCGCCCGCTCGCGCGGGCGGCCGGTGCGAAGGGACGTGGAGCGCTAGACGGTCACCCGCGTGCCGTCGAGCTTGGTGAAGGTGTAGCCGTGGAAGATCTCGTTGTAGCCGGCGCGCTGGTCGCGGAGGATGCTGAT
>DATBQN010000274.1:0-4040 GCA_036560825.1 Thermoanaerobaculia bacterium | reverse complement strand
AGAACTGGTCGATCGAGATCATCGTCCCTCCCTGGTCTTTCGGGGTGGCGGCAGCGGCGGCAGGTGTCGGAGGCTTCGCGGCCTTGGGCGCTCTCGCCGCCTTCTTCTCTGCTGCCGGTGGCGTCTCCGCCCCTTCGAGATAGGCCGCCTTGTCGATGCGCGGGAAGATCGGCCGTGGCGCGGGGAGCGGCGCGCCGGCGGGAGTGCCGCCCCAGGCCATCGCCTGGAGGCTCGACGGCGGCGCCGGGATCCCCACCGCCGCCAGCACCTCCGCCGCGGCGCGCGGCACGAAGGGCAGGAGCCCGGTCGCCACGATGCGCACCGCCTCGAGGCCGTTCCACAGGACGCGCGCCAGCTTCGGCGTCGGCCCCTCGCTCTTGATCAGGCTCCAGGGCTCTCGCGAGACGAGGTACTGGTTGGCCTCGGCGAGCAGGCGCCAGAGCGCCTCGAGGGCGCGGGAGAACGCCGGCTCCGCCATCGCGGCGCGGTACTCCTCGACCGCCCGCGCGGCGGCCTCGATCAGGGGGTTGCCGTCGCAGACGATGGGCGGCGTGCGGCCGCCGAAGGCGCTGCGGGAGAGGGTCGCCACCCGGCTCGCGGTGTTGCCGAGGTCGTTCGCGAGGTCGCTGTTGTAGCGGTCGATGACCGCCTCGTCGGAGAACGAGGCGTCCTGGCCGAAGACCATCTCGCGGAGGAGGAAGTAGCGCAGGGCGTCGCTCCCGAAGCGCGCGATGAGGGCGTCGGGACGGACGACGTTCCCCGCCGACTTCGAGACCTTCCGCCCGTCCCGCTGCCACCAGCCGTGCGCCCAGACCGTCGTCGGCAGGGGCAGCCCGGCCGACATGAGGAACGCCGGCCAGTAGACGGCGTGGAAGCGGAGGATGTCCTTGCCGACGACGTGCAGGCGCACGTCCCCGCGCTCCCAGAAGCGCTCGTAGTCGCTCGTCCGGGCGCCGGCCGCCTCGCCCTGCCCGAACCCCAGGGCGCTCACGTAGTTGGCGAGGGCGTCCAGCCAGACGTAGACGGTCTGCCCCGGCCGGTCGGGGAAAGGGATCCCCCACTCCAGGTTGGCGCGCGACACCGAGAGGTCGCGCAGGCCCGATTCGACGAAGCTCCGCACCTCGTTGGCGCGCGCCGCCGGCCGCACCGGCGCCGGCTGGCTCGCGTACCAGTCGAGGAGCGGCCCCTGGAAGCGCGCCAGGCGGAAGAAGACGTTCTCCTCCGACTTCCACTCCACCGGCGTGCCGTGGACCGGGCAGGTCTTCCCGGCGCCCAGCTCCTTCTCGGTGTAGAAGGTCTCGCAGGGCGAGCAGTACCAGCCCTCGTGGGTCGCCGTGTAGAGGTCGCCCGCGGCGTCGATCCGGCGGATCATCTCCTCGACCCCGCGCAGGTGGCGCTCCTCCGTGGTGCGGATGAAGTCGTCGCTGGCGAAGCCCATCTGCGCCGCCAGCTCGTGATAGCGCGAGACCACCCGGTCGGCGAGGGCGAGGGGGGTGATCCCCTCGCGCTTCGCGGCGCGCTCGATGTTCTGGCCGTGCTCGTCGGTGCCGGTGAGGAAGTGGACGCTCTCCCCCGCCATACGGTGGTAGCGGGCGAGGGTGTCGGCGACCGTCGTGGTGTAGATGTGGCCGATGTGCGGCAGGTCGTTGACGTAGTAGATCGGGGTGGTGACGTAGAAGGTGCGCATGGCGGCCCCGCGAGGGAGGGCAGATTCTAGCAGCCCTGTCCAGCGGCGCCGCGGATCTCGTGCCGGGTTGGCAGCGGGATTGCTGAGAAAGCCCGTGGAGACGAGCCATGCCGCGCCAAGCCCGAGCCAGAGACCTGCCGGAACAACCGCCGGACGACGCCGGGACCTACCCGCGAAAGGCGGAGGGCCATTCCGGCAAGGGAGCCGCCAGGCGGTGGCCCCACGAGCACCGGTTGCTCGTCAGGCTGGGGGTGGCGGCCGCGGTACTCGTCCTCGCCGTCTTCGTGGCCTCGTTCTTCCTCGACGGCCCGCTCCGCAGGGCCCTCGAGTCGCGCATGAACCAGCACCTCAAGGGCTATCAGGTCACCCTCGGACACGCCCATCTCCAGCTCCTAGACCTGCGGCTCACCCTGCGCGACCTGACGATCCGGCAGACCGCGAACCCCGAGCCGCCGGTCGCCATCATGCCTCACGTCCGGATGGGAATCGAATCGAGCCAGCTCCTCAGCGGGCATCTCGTCGGAGACATCCGCCTCGACCGCCCGCGCCTCCACCTCGACCTGCCCCAGCTCCGCCGGGAGGCGGCCGACCAGGTGAAGCTCAGGGACCGCGGCTGGCAGCAGGCGCTGGAGTCGATCTATCCGCTCAAGTTCAACCATTTCCGGGTCAACGACGGCGACGTGGTCTACGTCGACGAAGATCCGGACCACCCCCTCCACCTCTCGCACCTCCAGCTCGACGCCGAGAACATCCGCAACATCCGGTCGCGCGACCGCACCTACCCCTCGCCGATCCATGCCGAGGCCGTCGTCTTCGACACCGGCCGCGCGACGCTCGACGGCAACGCCGACTTCCTCGCCGAGCCGCTCCCCGGAGTCCATGCGATCTACCACGCGGTCAACGTGCCGCTCGCCCGCCTGAAGCCGATCGCCCAGCGCGGCAACGTCGCCATCCGGGCCGGCGAGCTCTCCTCGCGGGGCGAGATCGAGTACGCGCCCAAGGTCAGGATCGCGCACGTCGCCGAGCTGAGCATCGCCGGTCTGCAGCTCGACTACCTCCACAGCTCGGCGACGGCGGCGGCCGAGAAGGCGCGCGCCGAGAAGGTGGCGGAGGCGGCGCGGAAGGCGATGGCGGAGCCGGGCCTCGACCTGCGGGTCGACCGCCTGGCGGTGACCGACGGCGACCTCGGGTTCGTCGACCGCGCGCGGAGCCCCGGCTATCGCGTCTTCCTCGACCGCGCCGAGGTGGCGATCGAGAACCTGTCGAACGGCCGCGGCCCGGCGCTGGTGCGGGTGACCGGGCGCTTCATGGGCCACGGCGTGGCGAGGGCCACGGCCCGCTTCAAGGAGCAGCAGCCGAAGAGCTCCGACTTCGACCTCGACGCGGCGATCGAGGACGCCTCGCTGCCGGCGCTCAACGACCTCCTGCGCACGTATCTCCACTTCGACGTCGCCGCCGGGACGGTCTCCGTCTACTCGCAGGTGCGCATCCGCGACGGCCGCATCGAGGGCTACGTCAAGCCGCTCTTCCAGGGCATCCAGGTCTACGATCCGCAGCAGGATAAGCAGAAGAGCCTGGGCGAGAAGATCAAGGAGAAGCTGGCCAACGTGGCGGCCAAGGTGCTGACCAATCGCCGCCACCACGACGTGGCGACGGTGGCCGATCTGTCCGGACCGGCCCACAATCCCCACGCGAGCGTCTGGGCGATCGCCCTGAAGGCGGTCGAAAACGCGTTCGTCAAGGCGATCGTTCCGGGCTTCGAGCACGACTACGGCCCGGGCAGGAAGAAGTAGCAGCAGGTCCTAATTCGCCAGCAGCTCCGCCGGCTCGTACCGGTAATGCCTGCCGCAGAAGACGCAGTCGGCCTCGATCAGGCCGGCCTCGTCGGCCAGGCTCTCGCGCTCCTCGGCGGAGAGGAGCGCCAGATGGCGGAGCAGGCGGTCGCGGGTGCAGCGGCAGCGGTAGCGCAGGGGCCGGGTCTCGCGGAGCTCGCGGTCGAGCCCCGCGAGGAGGGTCTCGACGACGTGCCCCGAGCCCCCGGCCGCGACGAGCTGGCTCACCCCGGGAACCGCCAGGATGTTCCTCTCCAGCCGGCCGACCACCTCCTCCGGCGCGCCGGGGAGCACCTCGACGATGAAGCCGCCCGCCGCCGCGACGCCGAAGGACCGCGTGAGGACCCCGAGGAGCACCGCCGAGCGGCGCTGCTCGCTCTGCGCCAGGTAGTGGGCGACGTCCTCGCCGATCTCGCCGCTCACCAGCTCGACCTGGCTGCGATAGCTGCCGCCGCCCTCGTGCTCGCGGAGAACCTGGAGCATCCCCCGGCCGACCGCGCTCCCCACCGCCAGCTTGCCGC
>DATBQN010000273.1:0-8030 GCA_036560825.1 Thermoanaerobaculia bacterium | reverse complement strand
CCGGCCGCGTAAGGTTCTCGCGGGCCGTGTAAGGCTTTCGCAGCAGGGGACGAGCCTTACACCTGTCGTGTAAAGGTTCTCGCGCGCGGTGTAAGGCTTGTCCCCCGACCTGAGAGCTTCTCGCGCCGCGTGTAAGGCTCTCGTGCCGCGCGTACGCTTCTCGCCCGGCGTGCGACGAGCCCGGCCGCTTCGCCGTCACCGTTTGCTCCGTCCCCGTTTCGCCAGCAGGTTCTCGAACGGACGACGGTCCTTCCAACGGTAGGCACCGAAGTCACGGCGATCGACGGAGAGAATGCGGCCGTGGCCTAGCCACTCGGCGAGCAGCACGAGCGTCGCGTCGGCCAGGTCCATCGGCAGCGCTTCGTACTTCTCGAGGAGCGGAACGATGCGCTCGGGCGGGTGGATCTGCGGCTCGGCGATCTCGAATGCACCCTCGGCGTGGGAGGCAAGGAAGCGAGCTTGCGCGGCGGGACCGATGCGGTCGAGCAGCAGGTAGCAGGTCTCGGTCATCACCGGCCAGGTGACGATGAGGCGTTCGTCGCCGAGCGCGTCCAACGCCCGTACGGCGTCTCGGTGGTGCTCGTCCCGGCGGTTGGCGAGCGCCAGCCAGAAACCGGTGTCAGCGATGACCATGCTTGCGCCCAAGGCCCTCGTGCAAACGCGACTTGTAGGTCGCCGAGAGGTCGGCCTCGGCCTCGCCACAGCCGACGAGACCCGACCTCAAGATCGCGTCGCGCGCGGAGCGGCCCGGTCCGCAGATCTCGGTAAAGTAGCGCTCGAGCGCAGCGCGCACGACGTCCGACGTGCTCTGCTTCGTCGCCTGCTCCAAAGCTTCGAGCTTCCGGGCCAGCTCCTCGGGCAACCTCGCATTGAGCCGCATCGGCACCTCCGTGTCATACGGAGCGTATGACAGCCGATGGCCAACGTCAATCACGCCGGCTATTCGGTCACCAGCTGGACGTCGTGCCCGACGATCACACTGCTTTGCGTCGGCGGGTCCTAGGCCACGGAGGGTGAGGCTTCGGGCGAGCCGGCGACCGCGGGCGCCGTCTTCTCGGGCTCGATGCGCCGCCAGATCGCTCGGCTGACCGGGTCTGCCGAGGCGGCGTCGAGCGCGGACGAGCGGACGACCTTCCACCGCGCCGCCTCATCACTGCTTGCAGCGACCCCGGCCAGCCGGCTGAGCCCGGCCGCCTCCGCCCTGAGACCCAGCAGGCCGTCGACGAGGATGAAGAGCAAGCCCAGCACGGCGATCAGATCCCGAGGTCCGGCATCGGCGAAGCTGAAGATCAGCCCACAACAGGCGAGGAGAAAGGTGAGCGTCGCGGCCACCTCGAGAACCCGCGACCTGCGGCGGAAATGGCGCAGGGAGGCGGCCGTGAACTCGGGTGAGCCGACACGGACGCGCGCGAAAGATTCGAGGAGGACGCGCCTCTGCTGAGGCCGATAGAGGAGAATCCGTCCCTTCACCCACCAGGCGAAGACTGCCAGTCCCAGGATGGGGCTCAACCCTGTCGTCTGCTGGTGGATGGATCGATCGGCGGCTGCGGTGAGGCGGTAGACGACAACGAAGGTGAAGACGGCGGCAACCGCCTTCAACACCCAGACGGTACCGCGCCTGACCGCGGCGCCGATGGTCTCGAAGTTCAACGACGCATCTCCTATCCGCGGATGCTCCATAGGCCCCGTATTTTATCTCAACTACTCGGTCACCAGCTGGACGTCGTGCCCCCGCGCGGCGAGGGCCTCGCGCACGCTGTTGGCGTGGTCGGCGTCCCGCGTCTCGACGATGGTGTCGACCTGCGTCTTGCCGACGCTCAGGTAGGCGTTGAGCCGGCTGTGCCAGAGGTCGAGGATGTTGACCTGGAGCTCGGCGAGGTCGGAGGTCAGCCGGCCCAGGGAGCCCGGGATGTCCTCCACGATGAAGCGCAGGTGCGCCAGGCGGCGCGACAGCACGAGCCCTCGCTGGAGGAGCTTGCTGAGCGCGATGGTGTCGAGGTTGCCGCCGCTGACGATCACCAGGACGCTCTGGTTGGAGATCGCGCCCGCGTCGCTCGCCTGCTTGTCGAAGAGGCCGCCGAGGCCGCAGGCCCCCGCCCCCTCGGCGAGCACCCGCACGTCCTCGATCAGCCGGATGACCGCCTTCGCCATCGACTCCTCGGCGACCTCCCAGACCTCGTCGACGACCTCCCGCGCGATGGCGAAGGACCTCTCCCCCACCTCCGACACGGCGATCCCGTCGGCGAAGGTCCCGGCGTTGATGACGGTGCGCGGGCGGCCGGCCCGGAGGGCCGCGCCCAGGCTCGGCACGTTCCTCGCCTCGGCGCCGACGATGCGTGTGTTCGGCCACCGCTCCCGGATCGCGGTGCCGGCGCCGGCGATGAGCCCCCCTCCGCCGACGGGGAACACGATGAGGTCCGGCGGCTCGCCGTGACACTGTTCCTCGACGTCGCGGATGATCTCGAGGCCCAGGGTCCCCTGGCCGGCGATCACGTCGGGGTCGTCGAACGGATGGATGAAGGTGTAGCCGTTCGCCTGAGACTCGACGACCGCGTACTCCTTCGTCTCCTCGAAGGTCCTCCCCGTCAGGTTGACGTTGCGGGTGAAGCGCTCGATCGCCTTGCGCTTGGTGAGCGGGGTGCGCTCGGGCATGTAGACGACGGACTCGCGCCGGAAGCGGTTCGCCGAGTACGCCAGGCCGAGCCCGTGGTTGCCGGCCGAGGCGGTGGCGAAGGGCGGGGCGCTCGGGGAGTCGTCGCGCCGCAGCACGGCGTTCATCGCCCCCCGCACCTTGAAGGAGCCGGTGACCTGCAGGCACTCCAGCTTGAGCAGGATCTTCTTGCAGTGGAGGTCCTGCTCGAGCTGCTTCGCGCGCACGAGAGGGGTGCGGACGATGTGCTCCGAGATCCGCTCGCGGGCCGCGCGGATCTGCGCCAGGAGGCTGGACGCCTCGCGCGAGGGCCGCCGGCTCGCCCGCGGTCCGGCGGCGGGACGGACCGGCTCGTCGAGCTCGCGGAGGACGCGGTGCAGGTGGTCGCCGAAGATGCGATGGAACTCGGCGTGGTCGGCGTAGGAGAGGAGGATGCCCTTCTCCTTGAGGTCGGCGACGAAGCCTTGCAGGCGCTTCGCCTGGTCGAGGTCGACGCTCAAGACGGGCGAGCCGACGGTGCAGAGATAGGCCAGGATCTTCGGCCTGCCCGTCTCCTGCCACGCCCGCCAGGCCTGGCGGAACTCCGCCTCCGTGCCGGACAGGCCGTCCGGACGGATGGTGCCGTACCGCTGCCAGAGGATGAGGACGAAGACGTCCACCGACGCTTCCGGGGCGCCCCGGGCCCGATCGCCGAGGGCGGGGAGCCCTTCCTCCCGGCGGTAGACCTCGATCGCCGCCCGCTCGAGCTGCTTCGAGACGCGGCCGGCCACCTGCTCCACGGCATCGCGCTCGTCGGCGACGTCGCCGGGGCTGGCGACGAAGAGCCGGAGGACCTTTCCGCTGCCGTTGTCGAGGGTCAATCGTTCCTCCTCCCGACTCCAAGGTGCGCCCGGGGGCCTGGAAAGAGGCGGGGCTCTGCGCTACCGTGCGCCACGACACGCCGCCTGAACCCGGAGACCTGCCATGCCCGATCGCCCTCTCTTGATGATCCCCGGCCCCATCGAGGTCTCGCCGCGCGTCCTCGCGGCGTTCTCGGCGCCTCCGCCGAGCCACCTGGAGGCGCGCCTCATGACCGCCTTCCGACGGGCGCTCGGGAACATGCGGCGGGTCTGGGGCGCCGCGCCGTCGTCCCAGCCCTTCGTCGTCGCGGGGAGCGGCACGCTGGCGATGGAGATGACGGCGGCCAATCTGATCGAGCCGGGCGACCGCGCCCTCCTCGTCAACACCGGCTTCTTCTCCCAGCGCATGGGCGAGATGCTCCGCCGGCTGGGCGCCGAGGTGACGGAGGTGCGCGCGCCGGTGGGCGACACGCCGTCCCCCGAGAGCGTGGCCGCGGCGCTCGCCGCGAAGCCGGAGGGTTCCTGGAAGGCCCTCTTCGCCACCCACGTCGACACCTCGACGGGGGTGCGCCTCGATCCGGGGCCGCTCGCCGGGATCGCCGCCGACCACGGCGCGCTCGCGGTCTTCGACGGCGTCTGCGCCACCGCGGGCGAGCCCTTCGACATGGCCGCCCTGGGCGCCGACGTCTACCTGACGGCGTCGCAGAAGGCCCTCGGCCTGCCGCCGGGGATCGCCCTCCTGGTCGCCTCGGAGCGCGCGCTCGCGGCGCGCGAGGCCCGGCGCTCGGCCCCGCCGCCGTACTATCTCGATTGGCTCTCCTGGCTGCCGGTCCATCGCGCCTACGAGGAAGGGAAGCCCGCCTACTTCGCGACGCCGGCGACCAGCCACCTCCTCGCTCTCGACGCCGGCCTCGAGGAGATCCTGGAGGAGGGGATGGCCGCGCACCTCGCCGCCCAGGAGCGCGCCGGCCGCGCCATGCAGGCCGCCTGGGAGGCGCTCGGCCTCGAGCCGGTCCCCGTCCGCCGCGAGCTGCGGGCTTCGACGCTCTCCGCGCTCTACTTTCCGCCCGGCGTCGATGCGGCCCTCGTCGCCCGCATCGGCGAGCGCGGCGTCGCCGTCGCCGGCGGCCTCCACCCGGAGATCCGCGGCCGGTACTTCCGCGTCGGCCACATGGGCTACGTCGTTCGCCGGCCCGACCTCCTCCGCCGCACGGTCGAGGCGGTCGCAGGCGGCCTCCAGGACCTCGGCCGGACGGCCGACGGGGCCGGAGCCTGGGCGGCGGCCGAGGCCGTGCTGGGCGCCTAGGACCCGCTCAGGCGAACGGCTTGACCAGGAACTCGCGCGCGCGGTCGCGGACGTCGCCGTCGGCGCCCATGGCGAGGACGTCGCGGTAGCAGCGCACGGCGTCGTCGCGCCGGCCGAGGGCGTCGTAGGTCATGCCGCGGCGGAGGCGGCCGGCGAGCTTCAGGTAGGTGTCGTAGTCGCGCTCGGCGGCCAGGTAGTCCAGGCGGTCCAGGTACTCGAGCGCGCTCGCGTAGCGGCGTCCCGCCATCTCGCCGCGCGCCAGCCAGTAGAGCGCCTCCTCGGCGAGGGCGCCGCTGTAGCCCGGCCGGCCCTCCACCTGGCGCTCGGCCACCTGCTGGAAGACGAGGCTCGCCTCGGGCCAGAGGGCGAGCTGCGCGTAGACCCGCCCCTGGGCGACCTGGAAGACGGGGTTGTCGGGATAGCGCTCGCGGAGCCACGCGGCGTCCGCGAGCGCCTTGGCGAAATCCTTCTCGAAGAAGAAATGGAGCTGGAAGAGGGCGTAGTGCGCCTCGGTCTGCACGAAGCGGCCGCGGGCGGCCGCCCGCTCGAGCTCGGCCAGCCCCCGCGCCCGGTCGCCCCGCGGCAGCAGCAGGGCGAAGGGCTTGAGGAAGGGGTGCTCGCGGGGCACGACGTCGGCCAGGTAGTCGAAGAGGCCGATGCCGAAGTAGAGGTCGTCGTTCTCGGGGTCCCGGCGGCGCAGGCGCTGCAGGTTGGAGAGCGCCCGGCGGCCGTCCAGCGCGGCCTTCAGCCAGCGGCCGCGGTAGGCGTGGATGCGGGCGCGGAAGGCGGCGGCGCCGGTCTTGAAGAAGAGGGCGTCCAAGTCCGCCGGATCGCGGCGCAGGCGGCGGTCGGCGCGGGCGATCACCTCGTCCATGGCGGCGAGCACGCGGTCGTCGCGGCTGCGGTCCTCGGAGTCGAGGAGCAGGGTCCACCAGGGGACGAGCGCGCGGAGGAAGGGCCCCGCCGGATGGTCGGGAAAGCGGGCCTCGACGCCGGCGAAGGCCTGGTCGGCGGCGGCGAAGTCCATCTGGTAGAGCCGGTCGAGCCCGGCGAGGGTCGCGGCGCGGAACCCGGCGTCGTCGAGGATCGTCGGCGGGCGCGTCTCGCCCTGCGCCCCGGCTTCCGCTACCTGCGGGAGGATCAGCGGCGCGAGGACCAGGGCAACGGCGGCGAGGGCGACGAGGGCGGGGCGAAGCGACCGCGGGGCGGAACGGACGGGGGACGGCAACGGCGTGCTCACGGCCAGGTTCGAAGGCGATCTGGCCGTGCGGCGAGCTCGCCGCACGGCCACGGCGCCATCTTATGAAGAAATCCGCGGCTCAGGACCTACTTCGTCTTTCCGGCCTCCGGCCAGCGGACGAAGTAGCCGTCCATCCAGGCGATGTCCTCGTCCTCCCGGGCGGCGGGGAAGCTCTCCACCGGGTAGGTATCGCCCGAGAAGCGGCCGTCGCTCCCCGCGCTCCGCACCACCATGATGTGATGGGCCTCGAGGTCCTGGGTCTCCAGGCGGTACTCGTAAGGGTGGCCCCAGCCGTCGTTCTCCGGGACCTCCGCGATGTACTTGGGGACCAGGATGCGCGCCAGCTCGCCGCGCGTGATGACCGGCACGCCGCCGATCGGAGCCCGCGAGTCGTCCTCCTTCTCGCCGGGCTCCTTCGAGCGCTTGGGCCAGACCTTCACCTGCTCCTTGTACCAGGCGAACATCGCGCTGCCGACCCGGCGGATGTCGGAGATGGTCTTCTTCTGCTCGGGCGAGCCCTTGGGCGGCGACGGCTCGGCGGCCGCGGCGGCGAAGCCGGGCGGAACGAGAAGGGCGGCGGCGAGGATGGCGGCGGAGATCGTGGAACGGGAGCGCTGCGACATGGATCGTCTCCTTTCAAAAGCGGCGGGATGAGTGTACCACAGATGTAATACGCAGGCACGCTAGCCCGCGTCGCGCCGCTCGTGGTCGGCGCCCCCGTCCCGCCCTGTCCGCCGCCCGCGGGCTCGTGAGAGACTCCGGCGCACGCGATGGTCCAACTCTCCCCTGTCGAGCTCGACGAGACCTGGCGGACGCTGTCCCCCGACGAGCGCGCCGAGGGGTTCGTGCTGCTGCCGCGCGACGAGGCCGAGTCCTTCCTGCTGTCGCTATCCCCGCACGAGCAGGAGGAGCTGGTCTGGTCGCTGCCGCCGGCCGAGCGGCGCTTCTGGATGCGCATCCTCGAGCCGGACGACGCCGCCGACCTCATCCGGGACGCTGTTGTGACAAGCGGCCGGGCTTGACCCTTGGCCCGTAAATATGGGAACGTGCTGTCGTGAAGACGACCCTGGAAATCCCCGACGAGCTATTCCGGGAGTCAAAAGCTACCGCTGCGCTTCGGGGAGAGAGCCTCAAGGACTTCGTCACGGCGGCCCTCCGCGCGCATCTCGAGGGGGTGCCCGCTGGAGCTCACCTTGGTTGGCGCAGCGCCTTCGGACAGGCTCATCCTCGCGAAGTCGAAGAGGTCAACAGGATTGTTGACGAGGAATTCGAGCGGATCGACCCGGACGCTTGGCGGTGATTCTTGACACGAACGCCGTCTCCTCTCTGTTTGCCGGCGACATGGCTCTCGGGGAGCTGTTGGATGCCTCTCCGCGTCATCATTTGCCCGTTGTGGTGATTGGGGAGTATCGCTTTGGACTTCTGCGCTCGCGCCATCGCGAACACCTCGAACTGCTCCTTGCAACCCTGATTCGTGAGTCCAAGGTTCTCTTGGTCGACGAGACGACGGCCGAGGTCTACTCGCAGGTGCGAGAAGACCTGCGCAAGGTTGGTCGACCGATCCCTGAGAACGACGTCTGGATCGCAGCTTTGGCGCTGCAGCACGATCAGCCGGTGCTGAGCCGCGACGGTCACTTCGACTCGGTCCACGGCCTGATTCGATTGGCATGGTAAGCGCTTCGTCGGTCGACGAAATCTGAGTCAGCGGAAGGTCGCGGAGCGGGCCGGGGAGTAGCGCACGCGACCGAGGAGATCGCGGTGACGATCCCCGTCTCGATCTGTTCGCGCCCGGTCCTCACGAGCTGACCTCCGACCTCAGCAGCTGATAGAGCGCCGCCCCGAGGCAGGCCCCCGCGAGCGGTCCGACCCAGTAGATCCAATGGGCCGACCACTGTCCGGCCACCAGGGCCGGGCCCAGCGAGCGGGCCGGGTTCATCGAGGCACCGGAGATCGGGCCGCCCCAGAGCGCGTCGAGGGCGACGGCGCCGCCGATGG
>DATBQN010000272.1:0-6617 GCA_036560825.1 Thermoanaerobaculia bacterium | reverse complement strand
GAATCTCTGGCCGAGTTCACCGCGGATCGGCGCAACCCGGCAGCCGCGGAGTCGTTGCTGCGACGCGCTCTGCAGGCGATCTTCGACCTCTTGCGGCACCTTCTCGCCAAGGGGCAAGGTCAAGGCGTGCTGCAGTACAAGCAGGTCGCCGCCCTCGCAGCGCAGCAGGGGCTGGTGAGCGAGCCGCGGCTGGCGAGCCTTTTGACCGAGCTCGCCGGCTACCGAAATCGGATGGTCCATTTCTATACCGAGGTATCTCCGGATGAAGTCTTTGAGATTCTGCGAAGTGATCTCGGAGATCTGGAGGCGATCGCCGAAGAGCTGCGGAACGCCGCGCTGCGGATGACCGGGAACGCCTGACCGGTCGCACGACCCGAGCTCCACGCACCGAGCCGCCCACCTTCAATCTCTTACCCGCCATTCCCCTCCGACGCAAGTCGCCGCGATCGCCTCCTCGCCGGCGCCGAAGAGGAGCGATTCGAGGAGGGTCTCGGGCGTGGCCCCGGCGAGGGCCGGAGCGTCGAGGTCGATTGCCGCGAAGTCGGCCCAGAGGCCGGGCTCGATCGCTCCCGCGGGGAGCCCGAGCGCCGCGGCGCCTCCCGCCGTCGCCGCCGCGAGCGCCACCCTCGCCACCTCGCCACCCGGATTGGCAAGGACGCCGCGGCTCTCGCTCTTCAGGCGCTGGCCGTACTCCATCCAGCGCATCTCCTCGAGCATCGAGATCCGCGCGTTCGAGTCGCTGCCCAGGCTCAGGAGCGCGCCCGCGCGCCGCATCCCCGGCAGGTCGGCGATGCCGTCGCCCAGGTTGGCCTCGGTCAGCGGGCAGAGGCAGACGCCGCCGCCGCCCGCCCCGAAGCGCTCCATGTCGCCGCCGGCGGTGTGGGTGCAGTGCACCGCGGTCACCCCGCGCGGCTCGCCCACGGTCCGGCAGAGGACCTCCATGGGCCGCGCCGAGTAGGCCGCCTCGACCTCTTCGATCTCCTGGCGCTGCTCCTCGAGATGGAGGTGGAAGGGCAGGCCGCGCCGCCGCGCCTCCGCGTGGACGGCGGCGAGGTCCTCGCGGCTCGCCGCGCGCAGGCTGTGGACGGCGGCTCCCAGGGTCTGCCGGCGCGGCTCGAGCCGCGACGCGAGGCGGTCCATCTGCCGCCAATAGGCGCCGGGCGAGGGCGTGCGGAAGCGGCGCTGCGCGCCCTCGAGCGGCCGGCCGATGCCGCCGGTCCGGTAGTAGGCCTCGAGCAGCACCAGCCGGATGCCCGCCTCGGCGGCGGCGGCGAGCAGCAGGTCGTCGAGCGCCCAGTCCCCGCCGTCGGCTCCAATGTCCGCATGATGCAGATAGTGGAACTCGCCGACCGCGGTGATCCCGGCGCCGCGCATCTCGCGGAAGGCCTGCAGGCAGAGGGCGTGGAAGGTCGACGGATCGACGCTCGCGACGAGGCCGTACATCGCCTCGCGCCAGGTCCAGAAGCTGCCGGAGCCGGAAGGGAAGCGCTCCCCCTGGCCGCGCAGGCCGCGCTGGAAGGCGTGAGAGTGGGCGCTGACGAAGCCGGGGAGGAGGGCGCGGCGCGGCAGGCGCCGCACCGGCGGAGCGGGGCGGTCGTGCGGCTCCCCGTCTCCGCTCGCGATCATCGGCTCGATGCGACCGATGCGACCAATGCGGCCATCGCCGCCGATCTCGATCCGCACTCCGGGCGCGAAGCCATCGGCGGTCCAGGTGAGCTCCGCCTCAAGGATCTCGCGGGGTGCGGCGGGCGCCGGCGCGGCGGAGCTCACGAGGGCTCGCCGCAGAAATGCTCGACCGCCGCGGCGAGCACCCCGCGGGCGGCCGCGAGCTCGGCCTTCGGCACGTGCTCGTTCGGCTTGTGGGCGACCTCGATCGAGCCCGGCCCCCAGATCGCGCAGTCGAGGCCCAGGCCGGCGAGCCACCCGGCGTCGGTGGCGAAGGAGACGGAGATCGTCTCCCGCCGGCCGGCGCCCGCCTGAGCGCCGGTCAGGAAGCGCACGATGGGAGCGCCCTCGTCGACGAGGAGAGGCGGGCTGTCGGAGAGGATCTCGATCTCGGGAACCGCCGGCGCCGCGGCGGCGCGCGCCGCCGCCGCGATCCGCTCGGCGAGCGCCGAGGAATCCATGCCGGGCAGGGGGCGCACGCCGACCTCGACCGCGCAGCGGTCGGGCACCACGTTGATCGCCACGCCGCCGTGGACGGTGCCTACGTTCAGGGGCACGAAGGGCACCTCGGGGAAGAGCTCGCGGTGCGGTACCGGCTCGGCCTCGAGCGCGCGGCGGAGCTCGGCGAGGGCGACGATCACGCGCCCGGCCGGCTCGATGGCGTTCTCCCCCAGATGAGGATACCCGCTGTGCGCGCTGGTGCCGTGGAGCGTCACCCGCATCTTGAGGTGCCCCTTGTGCAGGCGCGCCACGCGGCAGGAGGTGGGCTCGCCGACGATCGTCTGGCGCGGCAGGCGCCGTCCCGCGGGATAGCTCTCGACGAGCCGGCGCGCGCCGAGCGTCCCCACCTCCTCGTCGTAGGTGAAGACGAGGGCGAGGGGAGCGCGAAGGCTGTCGGTTCCCGCCGCCGTGGCGGCAACGGCCGCGTTCGCGGCGAGGGCGAGGAAGCCTTTCATGTCGCAAGCGCCGCGTCCGACATAGCGGTCGCCGGCGTCGGACAGCACGAAGGGGTCGCTCGCCCAGCCCTCGCCCGCCGGCACCACGTCCATGTGGCCGCAGAGCACCAGGCCGCGCCGCGCCGCCGTCGGCTCGGGACCCGCCCAGACGACGAGGTTCGCCTTGTCCCCGGCCGGCGAGAGCTCGCGGTCGATCCGCACCCCGGGCCGGTCGAGGTAGTCGGCGAGGAAGTCGGCGAGGGGGAGATTGGAGAGATGGCTGGTGGAGTCGAACGCGACCAGACGCGCGAGGAGCTCCGCGTCCGGCAGGGAAGAGGGGGGCATCGCCCCCGAAGTATAGGCGGGTGTGGGCTGGCCGGAGGGCTCGGCGGCCCTCTCGATCAGCGCCGGCCGGCCGCGACGAGGGCCGGCACGGCGACCGCTTCCGGCTCGACCTGCAGCTCGAGGTCGAGCCAGCGCTCCATGCGGTCGAAGATGTCGTCGTACTTCCAGGCCCGGGGATCGGCGTCCGCCGTCTGCGCCATCGCGGTGCGCTTCAGGCAGCGCCCACAGCCGGCGAGGAGATGGCGGACGATCTGACGCGTCTCGTCGAGGGACGAGGCGCCGCGCAGCAGCTTGTGGAACGACTCCGGTTCGGCGTGGTCGGCGAGCGTCATCGTAGGTCTCCAACCGGCGCCATTTCGCGACGCCGGCTCCGTGTCCGATGACGGAACCAAAGCAAGAATTCTGCCAACCGAGCTTATTCGGAAGGCCAAATATCCTGTGTTGATGCAGGTTTACGCTGATGCTCCGGCGGAGCGCTCGCCGGAGAGGATCCGCCAGCCGACGACCTTCTCGTCGATCTCCCGCAGGCGGTTCGCGATCAGCCGGCAGAGCAGCTGGAGGAACTCGAGCGAGGCGTGCGGGTCCATCGCCAGCACCTCCTTGACCGTCGCCTGATCGAGGGCGAGGACGGTCAGGGGGCCGGCGTACGCCTTGGCGTCGGCCGAGCGGGGCTCGCCGTCGACGAGCGACATCTCGCCGAAGAAGTCGCCGCGCTCGAGGATCGCCAGGGCCTCCTCGCCGGCGCCGGGGATGAACTTGCTGATCATCGCCCGCCCCTCGAGGACGACGTACATCTCGGCGCCGCGGTCGCCCTCCTGGAAGAGATAGGCGCCCTCGGTGAACTTCTTCTCCTTGGAGAACGTCGCCAGAGTCATCAGCTCGCGGCGTGACAAACCCTGTTCGCGGAAGAGTCGAATTTTGTCGCTCGACTCGACCTTCACCGCCCCCGAGGCCCCCGCCGGCTGGCGGCGCAGGCGGAGGAAGTTCTCCGGCACCGCGTCGGAGGAGAAGAAGCTCTTGAGCTGCTCGTTGGTGCCGCGGAGCTTGCGCGCCAGGCCGTGCCAGAAGCTCCAGTAGAGCTGGGTGCCGAGGTCGGGGGAGTCGGCGATGAGCTGCTCGAGGACCTTGGCGTCGATGCGCAGCAGGTGGCAGGGCTGGGTGGCCACCGCGTCGCCCGAGCGCTCCTGGCGGGTGATGAAGCTCGCCTCGCCGAAGACGTCGCCCGGCTCGATCGTCCCCAGGGTGAAGGTGCCGTAGGAGGTCGGCCGCTGGATGGTGATCTCGCCGCGCTCGAGGACGTAGATGTCCGGCCCCGCGCTGCGGTGGGTGAAGACGACGCTCCCGGCGTCGTAGTCCTCTTCGGAGACGCTCTTGGTGAGCTTGAAGATCTGCTCGTCCGAGAGGTGCGACCAGAGGCGCAGCCGGCGCAGGCGGATGGCGAGCTCGATCTGCCCGCCGGTGATCTTGGGGGGAGCGCCGGCGAAGAGGGCGCCGCCCGGCATGCCGCCCTCCTCGAGGAAGCGCTCGCGATGCCATTCGAGCCGGTCGAAGGCGGTGTGGAGCTCGTCCTGCTGCTGGCGGAAGGCGCGGGCGAGCTCGCGGCTGCCCCAGCCGAGGATCTGCTTGAGCGTCTGGATCCGCCGCCGGATCCTCTCGACCGCTTCGCTGTCGGCCTCGTTGACGAGCAGGAAGGCGTGGACGGCGGCGGCGATGGCGGCCTCGAACTGCTTGCGCTCGTATTCGGCGCGCCCCAGGCTCTCGGCGATCTCGCGGTCGAAGGGGTTGTAGCGCAGCGCCTTGCCGAACTCTTCGGCGGCGCCGTCGAAGTCCTGGCGGCGGAAGAGGATGCGGCCCTGGAGCTTGAAGTGGGAGGGATCGGCAAGGTCCTTCGCCTTGGCGACCTCGAGGCACTCGCTGGCGCGGCCGTGCTCGCCCTTCTCGGCGTAGAGGTGGGCGAGGCCGAGGAAGTGGGCGGCGTCGATGGCGTTGCGGCGGAACTGCTCGCGCATGCCCTCCTTGAGGCTCGCCGGCCGGCCGCCCTTCAGGCGCTGGAGCCGGCGCACCTCCGCCAGCCCGAGCTTGACGCCGAGGTTCTTGGGATCGACGCGCAGGGCGACCTGGTAGAGTTCCGCGGCCTCCTCGAACATCTCGCGCTCGGCGAAGCGGCGCGCCAGGGCGGCCAACTCGTCGAGGTCCTGGGAAGAGCCTTGCGGATCGCTCATGCGGCAGATTCCTGGGGTAAAGAGAATGCGTAGTGTACCATCGCGGCCGGGAGCTGTCTCCGACTCGAATTCAAATGCGCATGTTTCTATAATCAGGCTCTGGATGTCGCCTTCTTTCATGCCGGCCGAGGGAGCCGGCCGTCCGGAGATCCCGGAGCGGCTGGCGCGCGGTCTCGACCTCTGCCGCGGGGGCGAGTGGGACCGCGGGCTAGCCATCCTCGGCGCTCTCGGGCAGTCCGCCGAGAAGAGCGCCCTGCCGGGCCTCTTCTACTCCTATCTGGGCTACGGGATCGCGCGCTGCGAGCGCCGGGTGAAGGAGGGCGTGAAGCTCTGCGAGCACTCGATCAAGATCGAGTTCTACCAGCCGGAGAACTACTTGAACCTCGCCCGCACGCAGCTCCTCGCCAACGACCGCCGCGGCGCCGTCGGCGCCATCCGGCGGGGACTGAAGATCGATCCCAACCATGCGGATCTCCTCGAGCTGCAGCGCGAGATCGGCGTCCGCCGCGAGCCGGTGCTCTCCTTCCTCTCGCGCGACAACCCGCTCAACCGCTTCCTCGGACGGCTGCGCCACAAGGTCACCGGCCACTAGGCGCGGCGTCCGGTCCCGCGACGACCAGCCGCGTCTTCGGGAGCAGGGTGACGAAGAGCCGGCGCGCGTCGTCGGGGGTCATGGTGAGGACGACGCGCGGCGGCACCGTCTGGCCGCGCAGGGTGGCGGCGAGCGCCTCCCACCCTTCGAGCAGGCGATGGCGGGCGCGCCACAGCCGGCCGGGGAGGTTCGCCACCCCCGCCTCGCCGAGGATCGAGACGTCGAGCGGCGGATCGAAGCGCAGCCGATAGTAGGTGGGGATCTTCTCGAAGGCCTCGTCGCGCGCGGCGCCGAAGGCCGGCGTCGCGGTCGAGTGCACCGGCGCCTGAGCGTTCGCCGGATCGGCCGCGGGGGCCTGGATGGGGATCTTCGGCCGCTCCGGCTCCTGCAGCTCGGAGACCAGCGTGAAGCCGTAGGCCGGCCAGGCGAGCTCGCCGGAGGCGAGGCGCGAGCGGCCGAAGAGCGCGCTCTCGACCGCGAAGCGGCGCAGCACCAGGCCGTCCGCCTTGAGCTCGAGCGCGGCGCCGGCGGGCGCGAGGACGAGGTAGAGACGATGGCTCCGCGCCGCCTCGAGCTCGGTCTCCAAGGCGCCGGCTCGCGCCCGCTCCGCGGCTCTCGCGGCGCCGCCGCCGGTGCGCGCCGCCCCTGCGACGCCGGCGAGAGCCATCGCCACGGTGACCGCCGCGGCGGCGGCGCGACGCATCCCGTGCATCGTCAGTAGATGTACACGCGGGTGCCGATCGGCGCCGCGTTGAAGACCGCCTCGAGGTCCTCGTCGCCCAGCCGCACGCAGCCGTGGGTGACGCTCCGCCCGAGGAGGCGCTGGTAGAGCGTGCCGTGGATCAGGTAGCCGTCGCC
>DATBQN010000271.1:0-27792 GCA_036560825.1 Thermoanaerobaculia bacterium | reverse complement strand
TCCCGTCCCCCCAGCCCCTAACCCACCCTCCCACAACCCCCCGCCCACCCGGGCGGTACACTCATGACC
Organism: Thermoanaerobaculia bacterium; assembly: GCA_036560825.1. Classification (GTDB taxonomy): domain Bacteria; phylum Acidobacteriota; class Thermoanaerobaculia; order Multivoradales; family UBA5704; genus DATBQN01. The sequence goes on along the minus strand of DATBQN010000271.1, from coordinate 27,723 downwards.
CGGACATTTCTGCTGGGCAGTTATCCGGACATTTCTGCTGGGCTCCAACAGTCGGCGAGCCCCCGCGGGCCGCCCTCCCCGCCCGCTCCCCTACTTCTTCGCGTGGTCGTAGAAGCCGCGCCCGCTCTTCTTGCCGAGGCGGCCGGCGAGGACCATCTGCTTGAGCAGCGCCGGCGGGGCGAAGCGCTTCTCGCGGTACTCCTCGAACATGATGTTGGCGATGAAATAGGTGGTGTCGAGGCCGACGAAGTCGAGGAGCGTGAAGGGTCCCATCGGATAGCCGCAGCCGAGCTGCATCCCCTTGTCGATGTCCTCGACGCTGCCCACCCCCTCCTCGAGGGCGCGGATGGCGTCGAGCAGATAGGGCACCAGCAGGCGGTTGACGATGAAGCCGGAGTTGTCGCGGCAGGCGATGGGCTCCTTGCCGACGGCGCGGGCGAACTCGAAGACGCGCCGGTAGGCGTCGTCGGAGGTGAGGATCGTCCGCACCACCTCGACCAGCTTCATCACCGGCACCGGATTGAAGAAGTGGAGGCCGACGAAGCGGTCGGGGCGCTTCGTCGCCATGGCGATCTGGGTGATGGTGAGCGAGGAGGTGTTGCTGGCGAAGAGGGCCTCCTCCTTGACGATCCGGTCGATCGCCTCGAAGGTGCGCCGCTTCTCGTCGACGTTCTCGACGATCGCCTCGACCACCAGGTCGCAGTCGGCGAGCGCCGCGAGGTCGGTCGTCCCGTGCAGGCGGGCGAGCGTCTCGTCGCGCGTCGCCGCCTCGAGCTTCCCCTTCTCGACCGCCCGGCCGAGCGAGCCGCGGACGCGCTCGAGGCCCTTGTCGAGGAAGCCCTGCTCCACCTCCCGCACCACCGTCTCGAAACCGGCGCGGGCCGCGATCTCCGCGATGCCGGAGCCCATCAGCCCGCAGCCGAGAACACCCACCTTGCGAATCGCCATCCGTCCTCTCCTCCGTGGAAAGCAGCTCGGTACGCCGCGGATCGTACACGCAGGCGAGCGCCGGAGGCTAGCGGCTCCAGACAATGCAACCGAATGGTTGCATTGCGAGGAGCGGCCTGATAACGTGCAACCAGGAGGTGGCACATGAGCACGACCACGAATCGTATAGATGATCGCATCGACGATCGCATCGAGAAGCAGGTCCTGCTGCGCGCGCCGCGCTCGCGGGTCTGGCAGGCCTTGGCCGACGCCCGCTCGTTCGGCGAGTGGTTCGGCGTCGAGCTGGCGGGAGCCTTCGCCCCGGGCGCCCGGCTGGCGGGAAAGATCACCCATCCCGGCTACGAGCACGTGCCGTTCGAGATCACCGTGGAGCGCATGGAACCCGAGCGCCTCTTCTCCTGGCGCTGGCACCCCAACGCGATCGATCCCGCGGCCGACTACTCCGGCGAGCCGACGACCCTCGTGGTCTTCGAGCTCGAGGAGGCGACCGAGGGGACGCTCCTCAAGGTGGTGGAGTCCGGCTTCGACGGCATCCCGCCGGCGCGCCGCGCCGCGGCCTATCGCGGCAACCAGGGGGGCTGGGAGGCTCAGATGAAGGCGATCGAGCGCTATGTCGGCCGCGCGGCCTAGCGCCCGCGCGCGGCGCGAGCTGGCGGCCACGGCGCCCCTCTTCGCGGCTCTGGGCGACGCGACGCGGCTGCGGCTCGTGGCGCGCCTCTGCGCCGAGGGGCCGCTCTCGATCTCCCATCTCACCGCCGGCGCCGGCGTCACCCGCCAGGCCGTGACGAAGCACCTCCAGGTGCTCGCCGAGGCCGGCCTCGCGCGCGCCGCGCACCTCGGCCGGGAGAGCATCTGGGAGCTCGAGCCGGAGAGGCTGGACGAGGCGCGGCGCTGGCTCGACCGCATCTCGGCGCAGTGGGACGAGGCGCTCGGCCGCCTCAGGGCGTTCGTCGAGCGCTAGAGCGAGGTATCGGGCCGCTCCCGGATCTCCCGCCCGCCGTCCGCGAGTCGGTGGAGATCGAGAGACAGCGCGCCCTTCGCGCCCATCGTGCCGATACCTGGGCGCATCTCCTCCGGCAGCCGCTCGGCCCACTCGATCACCTTCACCCCCGGGCCGGCGAGGAGCTCGTCGAGACCGAGATCGTCGAGGTCTCCGGGCTCCAGCCGGTAGAGATCGACGTGGACGAGCCGGCGAGGGCTGCCGTGCTCGCGGATGAGGGTGTAGGTGGGCGACTGGATCTCGCGGGGGTCGATGCCGAGGCCGCGGGCGATGCCGCGCGCGAGGACCGTCTTGCCGCTCCCCAGGTCCCCCGAGAGGAGGAGGACGCCGTCCGGCGCCAGCTCGGCGGCGAGCGCCTCCCCCACCGCCTCGGTGCCGGCCTCGTCCGCCGTCCGCCAGCAGCGCATCGTGGGATCGATCAGCTGCTCTCGGAGAGCCGCCGGAAGGCCGCGCCGAGGGCGTCGACGAGGTCGGCCGCGGCGAGCCCGTGGAGCCCGCCGCCGCCTTCCTCTACCGCGAGGTCCCCGGCGAGGCCGTGGAGGTAGGCGCCCAGGCGGGCGGCGTCGAGCGCCGGGAGGCCCTGCGCGAGGAGCGCCGCGACGATCCCGGTGAGCACGTCGCCGGTGCCACCGGTCGCCATGGCGGCATTGCCCGTGGGGTTGACGTGGACGTCGCCCTCGGGCGTCGCGATGAGGCTGCGGTGCCCCTTGAGCACGACGACCGCCCGCGTCGCCGCGGCCGCCCGCCGCGCCGCGGCCGGACGGTCCGCCTGCACGTCGCGGGTCGAAATGCCGAGGAGGCGCCCGAGCTCTCCCGGATGCGGCGTGAGGACCGCCTCGCGCCCGTCGAGGCTGCGGCCGAGCTCCTCGGCGCGGCCGGCGAAGGCGTTGATGCCGTCGGCGTCGAGGACGAGCGGGAGGTCGGCGCGGGCGACGAGGCGGCGGACGGCCGCAGCCGTCTCCTCGTCCTGGCCGAGGCCGGGGCCCAGGGCGAGCGCCGACTTGCCGGCGAGGAAGGCGAGCGCGCGCTCGACCGCCGCGGCCGCGATCTGGCCCGAGGGGCCGGCCGGGAGGGCGAGGGTCATCGACTCGATCGAGCCGAGGTCGACGTTGGCGAGGATGGGCTCCGGCACCGCCGCCGTCACCAGGCCGGCGCCGGCGCGCACGGCGGCCCGGCTGGCGAGGATCGCCGCCCCCGATTTGCCGGGCGAGCCGGCGAGGATGACCGCGTGACCGAAATCCCCCTTGTGGCTGTCCGCGGCGCGCTCCGGGACGAGCGGCGCGAGCTCCTCGGCGGTGGAGAGAAAGAGCCGGCCGCCCGCCTCCGCCGCCTCGTCGATCAGACGCCGCGGAATTCCCAGGTCGGCGACCACCAGCCGGCCCATGGCGTCGGCCGCCGGCGGCAGGACATGGGCGATCTTGGGGGCGCCGAAGGTCACCGTGAGGTCGGCCGCGAAGTGCGGCCCATAGGTCTCGAAGCGGCTGCCGTGGAGGCCGCTCGCGATATCGACCGCGACGCGGGGGATCGGGAGCTCCGCGAGCGCCTCGACGAGCGCCGCCGCCTGGCCGGAGAGCGGCCGGCCGAGGCCGGTCCCGTAGAGCGCGTCGACGACGAGGTCGCAGGCGCGCGCCGCCGCGGCCAGGGGCGCGACGTCGGCGTCGGCAGCCAGCTCGCGGATCGGCAGCTCCATGCGGCGGCAGACGGCGAGCTGGAGCGCGGCGTCACCCTTCGGATCTCCCTCGCGACCGCCCATCGCGAGGAAGACCTCAACGGCGTAGCCGCGCACGGCGAGGTGGCGGGCGACAGCGAGCCCGTCGCCGCCATTGTTCCCCGGGCCGCAGAAGATGGCCGCCGAGGCGGCTTCCGGGTAGGCCTCTCCGATCGCATCGGCGACGCCGATCGCCGCGTTCTCCATGAGGACGAGGCCGGGCACGCCGAGCCGCTCGATCGCCGCGCAGTCGACCTCCCGCATCGCCTCTGCCGAGAGCACCCTCACTCCGCCGCCTCCGGGATCGAAGCCACCAGCGGAGTCGGGACGGGCAGCCGGCCCCAGGCGGCGAGCAGCCGCCGCGTCCGCGGGCAGCCGAGGTCGGAGTCGGCGTCGGCCAATCGGAGCGCCAGCCGGCGGAGGTCCTCCGGCGTGTCCACGTCGGACTCCATAGGGAGGAGCGCGAGCTCGATGCCGAGCTCGCGGCAGCGCTCCAGGGTCTGGCCGAGGACCCGCTCGGTGCTCCAGTCGATGCCGTCGAAGAGCCGGCGGGGGACGCCGCCGAGGCGCGCGGCGGCGAGCGCGATCAGGTAATAGCCGCCGTCCTCGGCCGGCCCCAGGACGACCTGGGCGCCCGCGGCGAGGAGCCCGAAGGCCGACTCGACGAGGGCCGCCGGGAGGGTCGGGTGATCGCTCCCCACGGCGGCGACGAAGGCCGCCTCGGCCGCGGCGGCTGCGAGCGCCTCGTGAAGCCGCGTACCCAGGTCGTCGCCCTGCTGGCGGACGCCGCCGATCCCTGCCGTGCCGGCCACGCCGGAGAGGGTCGGCTCCGGAAGCGGCTCGCCGGGCTCGAGCGCCCAGGCGATGCGGAGGCCGAACGGCTCCGGCGCGAGGCGCGCCACCAGGTCGCCGACGAAGGCTTCGTGCAGCTCGGCGGCCTGCTCGGGGCTGAGACCGGCGGTAAGATCGCCGGTGAGCCGCGTCTTGACCCGCCCGGCGCGCGCGGGCTTGGTGAAGAGGAGGAGGGCGCGGTCGGCGGCGGGCACGAACCGATCATAGCAACCGGCCCTATGCGCCACCCTCCCCTGCTCACGCTCCTCACCGACTTCGGCCTCGAGGACTACTACGTCGCCGCGGTCAAGGGGACTGTCCTCGGCCGCGTGCCGGAGGCGACCATCGTCGACGTCTCGCACGGCGTGCCGGCCGGGGACGTCGAGAGGGCGGCGTTCCTCCTCGCCGCCGCCGCCCCGGCCTTCCCGGCCGGCACGGTGCACCTGGCGGTGGTCGATCCGGGCGTGGGGAGCGCCCGCCGCATCCTCGTCGTCGAGGCCGGCGGACCGCTCGCGGGCCAGCTCTTCGTCGCCCCCGACAACGGCCTGCTGACGCCCGTCTTCGCCGGCGCCCGCTCCCTCCGCGCGGCCGAGCGGCCGGACCTCTACCGGCCCGGCCCGGGCGCCACCTTCCACGGACGCGACCGCTTCGCCCCCCTCGCCGCCGCCCTCCTCGCCGGCGAGGCTCCCGCCGCCCTGGGGCCGGAGATCGCCGATCCCGTCCGCCTCGCCGCCGAGCCGCCGCGGCGCGACGGCGGCGCCCTCCTCGGACGGGTGGCTCACGTCGACCGCTTCGGCAACCTGGTCACCGACATCCCGACCGCCTGGCTACCCGAGGCCTCCGCGGCCCTGCGGGCCGAGGTCGGCGGCCGCGATGCCGGCATCGGCGGGGTCGCGACCGCTCGCGCCGGCCATTACCGCGAGCTGCCCCCCGGCGAGCCCGGGGTGCTCCCCGGGTCGCTCGGCACGCTCGAGCTGGCGCTCGACGGCGAGAGCCTCGCGAAGCGCTGGGGCGTCGGCCGCGGCGCGCTGGTCCGCATCCTCCTCGACGACGACACCTCTCTTGCATGAGCCCACCGCGGCACGGGCGCCCAGCCGGCATGGGGGCGTTACAATAAGGCTCGGGAGAGAGAAGGAGGTGCGGACATGAACAGGTGGGAGTACAAGATCATCAACATCCGGAGCGAGAACTATCGGCTCGATCCCAACGCCGCGCCGCAGCTCAACCTGCTCGGAGAGGATGGGTGGGAGCTCGTCTCGATCACCTCGGTCAACTTCAAGACCGGCGCGACGGACAACATCGCCATGGTCTTCAAGCGCCCGGTCGCCGCGGCTACCGCCGCCAGCGCCGGCTGACCGCCCGCGCGCCGCACCTCGCGCCGGCGCCAACTTCCCTCCAGGAACGCTCGGAGCCTGTGTGGCCGCACGGGCCCCGGCGGGTCAGCGCGGGATCCGCTTGCGCCGCCGGCGGCCGAGGCCCTTGAAGGCGAGGGCGAAGCCGGCGGCGCCGGCGAGGAGGGCGAGCGCCATGTAGCCGCGCCGCGGCACCACCCCGAGCTCGCTCTCGACCGCCGCGCGCACGTCGGCCAAGCGCTCCTCGGCGGCGCGGCGGCTGGCCTCCAGGCGGCGCTCGGCCTCGCGCCGCGCCTCGTCGAGCCGGCTCATGAGATCTCCTCCCGCGCAGCCGGCGACACCGGCGGCCTGCGATAGCCGCCCGCCGGCGGCAGGTCCACCGGCCCGCGCTCGGCGAGGAGGTTGTGCTGCCACCAGTCGAGATGGTCGTCGAGGCGCTCGCGCACGCTGTCCAGCGGGTTCTCGATGCGCGACAGGCGCCGCATCCCCAGCCAGGCGAGGAGGGCCGCGGCGGCGAGGAAGACGCCGGTCACGATGAGCGCCGCCGCCCAGGGCTGGAGCCAGATGGCGAGCACCGCGCCGGCCGTGAAGACGACCGCTCCCAGGGTCCAGAAGAGCACGAAGAAGGCGGCGGCGAGGAGGGCGACGGCGCGGGCCAGCTGCCGACCGGAGCGCGCCAGATCCTCCTTCAGGGCGTCGAGCTCGGCCCAGAAGACCTCGAGCAGCGAGCCGCCCAGCGTGCGGAAGAGATCGATCCACCCCAAGAGAAACCCCCGGCCTAAGTCCCGACGTGGATGCCGCGCGCGATGAAGGAGGTGGCGGAGGCCGCCTCGTCGCGCAGCCCGATGGCGACCCGCGAGTCGCCGCGCCGCATCAGCAGGCTCACGGTGTAGACGTAGAACTTCGCCTTCGCCTTCGCCACGTCGGCATTCGGGATGCTGATCGGCACCCGCGCCTGCTGCACGTCGGAGGTGTTGCCGTCGGCGTCGATGGCGGCGAAGAAGAGCCGCAGGCTCGCCTCCTGCGTCTTCTGGCGCGGGATCAAGGTGAGGCGGCCGAGCGGGATGCGCACCTGCACCGGCACGAGGTAGAGGCCGTCGTCGCGCGCCGTCGTCTTTCCGAACTCGAGGTTGACGGCGAGCGGGTTCTGCTCGAAGGGGAACTGCAGCACCGCGAGCGTGCTGTCGCTCATCTGGGTCTCGGGGCTCTTGTCCCGGTACCCTTCGCGATGGCGGACGACGAGCCCCTTACGCTTCACCCGCACGTCGATGTTGTGGTACCGGCCGTCGCCGACGTGGTTCGGCGTGTAGCCGAGCGAGTAGTAGGAGTTGAAGTCGGCGGCGACGCGCTCGAGGTCGGGCAGCACCCGGTTGGCGTTGAGGATCGCCACCCCGCCGGTGTCCTCGGCCAGGGTCTGCAGGGGCGCCTGCATGTTGGAGATCTGGATCTGGTCGAGATAGATGCCGTTCTCGTTGGTCTGGTTCTCGGCCGAGACCGAAGAGTAGGTGCGCAGGCCGCCGGCGTCGATGGTGTAGAAGGTGACGCGGTTGGCGTTCGCCTTCGCGGTCAGCTCGCGCAGGCGGCGCGAGGAGTCGAAGTCGATCGACTCGTTGAGCGCTCCGGTGCCGTTCGGGTACTTGTTCTGGATGGCATAGAACATGTCCTGGCCGGCGACCAGCGGCACGCCGTCGCTGACGTAGAGGATCGCCTTGCGGCCCGGCATGCCGGCCATTGTGTCGACCATCTTCTTGATCGCGTCGAGCGAGAAGGTGAGGTCGTTGAACACCGCCTCGGCGTAGCCGCGGGCGAACGACATCGCCTCGTCGGCGCTCTGCGACTCGTTGATGCGGTCGAGCACGATCTTGCGGTCGGAGTCGGCGTGGACGGCGCTGCCGGTGACCTTCTCCTGATCGGTGAGCACGGAGTTGACGACGTCGGGGTCGCTGGTGAAGCCGGTGCGGATGTGCAGCTCGCGGTCGTAGGTCACCAGCATCACGCGGTCCTCGCGGCCGATGTGGTCGTGCAGGAAGACGCGCACTTCGCGGAGCACCCGGTTGCGGTTGAAGGGGTGGATGTTGAAGTTGTCGAGGTAGACGATGAGACGGAGGCGCTGGTCCTCGGGAACCGGCGGCGCGCCGCCCTTGCGCTCCGGCGGCGGCTGGTCCGCCGGCGCCGCGGCCGCCTCCTGCGCCGGCAGGCCGCCGGTCGGGCGGCCGTCCTCGACGGCATAGAAGTTGGTGATCTTGATCGGCCGCTTGTCCTCGAAGAGCTCGAAGTCGTCCTTGGTCAGGCCCTTGATGCGGTTGCCCTTCTTGTCGGTGACGTAGGCGTCGACGTTGACCACGGTGACGTCGACGCTCTCGACGAAGCTCCCCTCGCCGGCGCCGGCCTTGGCGGGCTCGGCGGCGTTGGGGGCGCTGGCGGGCTTGGCGGCGGGAGCGGCGAGGGCGGCCGCCACGTGCTTGGAGACGGCGGACGAGTCGGCGGCGGGCTTGCCGCCGGCCGCCGGCTGGCTCGGCGGCGGGTCGGCGAGAAGGGCGCCGGCAAAGAGCGCGGCGGAGAGGGCTGGCAGCAGAAGACGGGCTCTCATGGTGAATGGTCCTCGATCCCAGGCCGCGCGCGGGCAGAGAGATCCCCTGCAAGGATCGCGGCCGGCCTCACATTATAGGAGACGGGAGGGGCCGGCGCCGGTTTCCGCCGCGCCGGACCGGGCCGGGCTCGAGCGCCCCTACTTCGGCTTGATCTCCGCCGTGGTGAGGAGGACCTTGTCGGAGAGGGGGTCGACGAGCGCCACGGTCAGGCTCTGGTCGATCTTGCGCAGCTTGACGGTCGTCTGATAGCGGACGTACTTGCCGGCCTCGGGCTGATGGGTGACGGTGAGCTTGAACGGCAGGGCCGGGACGTCGGAGCGGTGGCCGTCCTTGTCGATCGCCGCCACCCGCAGCTCGAGCTCGGCGACGTATTTGCCGGCGAGCGGCACGAAGGTGACGCTCGAGACCGGCACCGCCACGGTGATCGGCACCGCGATCTCCCGCCGCCCGGAGGAGACGGGCGCGCCGACCTGGATGGGCAGCCGCTCGCTCCCCGGCGCGCCGCCGAAGAGCATGGCGCTCTCGACCGTCATCGCCGCCTCGCCGCGCCGCGAGAGGTCGAGGTAGTCGGCGCGGGCGCGGACCTTCATCCCCGGCTTGGTCACCTCGACCGCCAGCTTGTGGCGCGCGTCGTCGCGCTTGAACGTGGGAGTGAAGCCGATCCAGTAGTAGGAGCGGGTGTCGGAGGCGGCGATGGCGAGGGGCGAGTCGTGGTGGCCGGCGAGGATGGGCTGGCCGCCGGTCTCCGCGGCGACCGCGATGATCGTCTGGCGCACCTGCGCCGGGCGCACCGAGAAGGCGCCCGCCGCCGGCGGGGACCCCTGATCGGCGCCGGCCATCTCCTCCTCGAGGCCCTGGACGTCGGCCGGGTAGACCGTGTACCCGAGCAGGTTCGCGGTGTCGTTGAGCGGGCGCAGCAGCTTCTCGCCGCTCGGCACCTCCTGCTCGAGGATCGGCCGGCTGGGGTCGTTGACGACGTAGTCGGCCGGCGAGTAGGGCCAGCCGCCGGCGAGGAGCAGCATCACCTTGCGGCCGGGCGGCGAGGCGAAGCCGCGCATCGTGGCGACCGCCGCGTCGACCGACTGCTCGACCTGCTCGGCGAGCCGCCGCGCGAAGGGCAGCTCCTCGATGCCGAGGCGGTCGAGGCCGCCGCCGAGGAGCTCGCGGCTGCGCGGACCCTGGCTGGCGCCCGGCTGGCCGGCGCCCGGGGCGCCGCCCTCTCCGCCCGCCCGCCGGATGGACTCGAAGGCGGCGAGCTCGCCGCGGCGCCGCAGGCCGAGGGCCGGGCGCTGCAGCGCCGCGTCGATCGCCTGGGCGAGGGCGGTCCGCGAGCCCGTCCAGCTGGTCAGCCGCTCGAGCTTCCTGCCGTCGTACGCGACGAGGGCCATGCGATCGTTCGGGCCCAGCCGGCCGAGATCTTTCTTGAGGTTGCGCAGCGCCTCGTCGCGGTTCGGTCCGAAGGAGAAGTAGTCGTCGACGAAGACGAGATAGCTGGTGCCGACGGGAGCGCCCGCGGTGACGCTGGGGAGCGCCTGGACCCCCTTGCCGGCCGCCGTGACCCCGCTGGGCGCCGCCGCCTCGCCGCCCCGCACCTCGGTGAAGTAGTCGATCGGCACCTCCCGGCCGTCGACCCTGAGCCGGAACTCGGCGGGGGCGAGGCCGGAGACGCGGTTGCCGTACGCATCGCTCACCACCACCTCGACGTTGACGACGCGGACCTCGATGCGCTCGTCGAAGCCGGGGGTGGGCGGCGCGGGCGCCGGCGAGGAGGGCTGGGCGAGGGCGCCGCCGGCGAGCAGGCCGGCGACGAGGGCGAAGACCAACCGCGGCGCGCGCATGGGAACCTCCTGAGGCATCGATCTCCTCGTGGCGAGGGCCGATCGGCGGCTCGTCGCTCGATGAGAGTGACGGACGGTGCCGATCTATTTCACCACGAGGAGCGGAGCGTCGCGCCAGCCCGCGTTCCCCAGGCGGCCGAGGTCCTTCGTAGGCCAGCCGCTCGACCCTGCCCTATATGCCCTTCACCTCCGTCGAGGCCGTGAGCACCCGGTTGGAGAGCGGATCGACGATCGCGACAGTCAGCCGCTGGTCGATCTTGCGCAGTCTGACGGTCGTCTCGTAGCGGATGAACTTCCCGGCCTCGGGCCGCTCAGGGAGGGTGAGCTTGAACGGCATCGCGGGGATGTCCGAGCGGTGGCCGTCCTTGTCGAGCGCCGCGACGCGCAGCTCGAGCTCGCCCACGTACTTGCCGGCGAGCGGCACGAAGGTGACGTCCGCGGCGGGGATCGCCACGGTCAGCGGCAGGTCCATCTGCCGCCACCCGGAGGAGGCCGGAGAGCCGATCTCGATGGGCAGCCGCCCGTCGCTCGCCGGGCTGCCGAAGAGCACCGCGCTCTCGACCGTCATCGTCGCCTCGCCCCGCCGCGAGAGGTCGAGGTAGTTCTCGCGCGCACGGACCTCGAGGCCCGGCCCCGCCACCTCGACCTTGAGCTTGTGCCGCGCGTCGTCGCGCTTGAACTCCGGGGTGAAGCCGATCCAGTAGTACGAGCGGGTGTCGGCGGCGGCGATGGCGAGGGGCGACTCGTGGTTGCCGGCGAGGATGGGCTGGCCGCCCGTCTCGCTGGCGACGGTGAGTAGCGTCGCCCGCACCTCGGTCGGCCGCACCAGGAAGGAGCCGGACGGCGCCGGGCCGCGGCGGTCGGCCCCCGCCATCTCCGCCTGCAGACCCTGGACGTCGACCGGGTAGACGGTGTAGCCGAGCAGGTTGGCGGTGTCGTCAAGCGGCGCCAGCAGGGCCGCCCCGCCGGGCACGTCCTGCTCGAGGATCGGCCGGTTGGCGTTGTCGACCACGTAGTCGCCCGGCGAGTAGGGCCAGCCGCCGGCGAGGAGCAGCATCACCTTCCTGCCGGGAGGCGAGGCGAAGCTGCGCATCGTCGCCACCGCGGCGCCGACCGAGCCCTCGACCTGCTCGGCGAGCCGCTTGGCGAAGGGAAGCTCCTCGGTGTTGAGGCGCTCGAGGCCGCGGTCGCCGCGGAAGGCGCCGCCGCGGAACCCTCCACCGCGGCGCCCGCCGGCGCCCCGGATGGCCTGGAAGGCGGCGAGCTCGCCCCGGCGCTGGAGGCCGAGGGCTGGCCGGCGCATGGCCTCGTCGATCGCCCGCCCGAGCGCCGCCTGCGAGCTCGTCCAGCTCGACAGCATCTCGAGGTGCTTGCCGTCATAGGCGACGATCGCCATGCGGTCCTCGGGCCCCAGGCGGCCGAGGTCGGCCTTCAGGTTGCGCAGCGCCTCGTCGCGGTTGGGGCCGAAGGCGAAGTAGTCGTCGAGGAAGACGAGGTAGCTGGTGCCGACCGGAGAGCCGGGAGCGACGCTGGGCAGCCCCTGGACCTCGTGCCTCGCCGCGGCGATCGGAGCGACCGCGTCGCCGCCGCGCACCTCGGTGAAGTAATCGATGGGCACCGCACGGCCGTCCACCTTGAGGCGGAAGTCGGCGGGGGCGAGACCGCCGACGCGCAGGCCGTGGCGGTCGGTCACCACCACCTCGACGTTGACCACCCGGACGTCCACCTGCTCGCCGAAGGTGGGCGGGGGCGGGGTCGCGGGCTGCTTGGGGGACGACGACAGGGCGAAAACGGCGCTCCCGGCCAGGGACGCCAGGAAAACGCCCGTGATCAATCGGTGGACGGTGCGTGGGTTGCGCATGGCAGACCTCCTTGCCGCGCTACTTTCGTTTGGCCTCGGGGTTGTAATCGGCCGAGGTGGTCAGGACCTTGCTCGAGAGCGGGTCGAAGATCGCCACGGTCAGGTGCTGCTGGATCTTGCGCAGGCGGAGCGTCGTCCGGAAGGGCACGTACTTGCCGGGGTCCGGCTGCTTCTCGAGCGTCAGCTTGAAGTCCACCAGCGGGACGTCCGAGCGGTTGCCGTCCTTGTCGAGGGCGGCGGCGCGGAACTCGAGCTCGGCGACGTACTTGCCCTCGAGCGGCACGAAGGTGACGGCGGAGACCGGGATCGCCACGGTCACCGGCACCTCCACCTCCCGCCGGCCGGCCGGCTTGATCTGCCCCAGCTCGATGGGCAGGCGCGGGGCGTCCGCGGGGGTGCCGAAGAGCATCGCGCTCTCCACCATGAGCGCCCCCTCGCCGTGCGACGAGAGGTCGAGATAGCCCTGGCGCGTGCGCACCTTGAGGCCCCCCTTGCTGACCTCGGCCTGGAGCTTGTGGCGGGCGTCGTCGCGCTTGAAGGCGGGGGTGAAGCCGAGCCAGTAGTAGGAGCGGGTGTCGGCCGCCACCGCGGCGAGCGGCGAGTCGCGGAGACCGCCCAGGATGGCGCGGCCGCCGGTCTGGTCGGCCACCGCCAGCAGGGTCGACCGCACCTCGTTGTCGCGCACCGCGATCGCCTGCTGCGGGATGGGGCTCTGGCGGCTGGCGTCGACCGAGTTGCGCTCGAGGTTCTGGACGTCGACCGGGTAGACGGTGTAGCCGAGGAGGTTGGCGGTGTCGTCGAGCGGGCGCAGCAGGGTGTCGCCGTTGGGGACCTCGCGCTCGAGGAGCGGCCGGTTGGTGTTGTTGACCGCGTAGTCCGCCGGCGAGTACGGCCAGCCACCGGTGAGCATCAGCATCACCTTGCGGCCCGGCGGCGAGGCGAAGCCGCGGAGGGTCGACACCGCCGCCTGCACCGAGCGGCCGATCTGATCGGAGAGGCGGAGCGCGTAGGAGAGCTCCTCGGTGTCCAGCCGCGAGGTGATGTCGAAGCGCGGGTTGGTCACCCCGCCGAGGCCGCCGCCGCGGACCCGGCGGCCGGTCTCGAAGGCGTTGAGCTCGGCGACGCGCTGCAGGCCGTAGGCCGGGCGGCGGGCCGCCTCGGTCAAGGCGTGCGAGAGCGCGCGCTCCGAGTTGGTCCAGCTCGCCAGCATGTCGAGCCGCTGGCCGTCGAAGGCGACGATCGCCATGCGGTCGTCGGGCCCCAGGCGCGCGAGGTCGTCCTTGAGCTTGCGCAGCACGTCGTCGCGGCGGGCGGTGATCGAGAAGTAGTCGTCGACGAAGACCAGGTAGCTGGTGCCCACGGGCGAGCCGGGCTCGAGCGTCGGCAGGCCCCTCACCGTCGTCGCGGCGCCCGGCTCGGGAGCGATGGCGTCGCCGCCGCGGACCTCGGTGAAGTAGTCGATGGGGACCGTCTTGCCGTCCACCTTGAGGCGGAAGTCCGCGGCGGTGAGCCCGGGCACGCGGTTGCCCTGGCGGTCGGTCACCACCACCTCGACGTTGACGACGCGGACCTCGATGCGCTCGCCGAAGGTGGGAGTGGGTTGCAGGGGCTCGTTCGCCGGCGGCTTGTCCGGCGCCGGGGTCTGCGCGGAGAGCGCGGCGCCGGGGGCGAGAAGGAGAGCGGCGAGCCCGGCGGCAAAGAGGCCGAGATGGATGCGCATGGGAAACCTCCTGAGGGAGACGAGCGTCGATGCGGCGCGGCGGTTGGCCACGCTGGCGGCCACCTCGGCGGCCGCATCGGCTCGGCTCGCGACAGCATACCGCGCCGCCCGAACGCCCTCGGGAAGCGGTTTCTCGATCTTCATCCGTATCTCCTGTCCCCCACCCGCTGAAGTGAGGGTGCAAGAGCGGTACCGGTGCGAGGATCGGATTACGCCCGCGGGCGAGCGCGGACGAGCGTCCTTTCGAGGCGACGGCGGCGTCCGCCGGCTACGACGGGGAGGAGGGCTCGACGGGAAGGCGCTGGCGCAGGTGGGCGACGATCCTGGGACCGTGGTCGCGCGAGTTCTCGATGAAGATGAGGTCGGTCTTGCGGCCGGCCTGGAGGGTGCCGGCGACGTAGAGGCCGGGGACATTCGACTCGCAGGTCGCGGCGTCGACGCGCGGCACCAGGGTGACCGGATCGACCTCGATGCCGCACCGGCGCTCGAAGTCGGCGTCGGGGTGATAGCCGATGAGCACGTAGGCGGCCTGCGCCGGCAGCACCTCGCGGCCGGCGGACGAGCGCACCGCCACGCCGCCGCCGTCGAGGAACGCCTCGACGAGGGTGTCGAAGCGGGCGGCGATCGAGCCCTCGGCGATGCGGTTCTCGACGTCCGGCTTCAGCCAGTACTTGATCCCCGCCCGCAGCGCCGCCCCGCGGTGGACGATGGTGACGCGGGCACCGTTGCGCCAGAGGTCCACGGCGGCCTCGGCGGCGGTGTTGCCGGCGCCGACGATCACCACGTCCTGCCCGAAGTTCGGATAGGGCTCGCGGTAGCGGCAATGGACCCAGGGGAGGTCCTCGCCCGGCACGCCGAGGCGGTAGGGATTCCCCCAGTAGCCGGTGGCGAGGGCGACGCTGCGGGCGCGGCGGACGATCTCGCCGCCGCCGAGGGCCGGCCGGCTGACCACCCGGAAGGTCCCGCTCTCCGGGTTGCGCGGGTCGCGCCGCACCTCGATCACCTCCTCGCCCAGGGCGAGCGGGACCTGGAAGCGGTCGACGACCGAGCGGTAGTAGACGAGCGCCTGGCGGCGGGAGGGCTTGTCCTCGGGGATGGCGAAGGGGACGCCGGCGATCTCCAGGCGGTCGCGGGTGGTGAAGAACTCGAGGAAGGTCGGGTACTCCTGGATGGCGGCGGTGAGCGGCCCGCGATCGACGAGGAGGACCGCGAGGTCCACCTTGCGCGCCTCGGCGCCGATGGCGATGCCGGTGGGGCCGGCGCCGACGACGAGGAGGTCGAGAACGGGTGGCTCGTTCGCGTCGTTCGCGTGCGCGCGGATGGTGGTCGGCAGGTCGGTCGCGTGGCTAGTCATCGCCCATCATTTTGTCATGCCGCAAACGGTGTCTGGGGGTCGCCGAGCGGTCTGCCGCCGGCTGGCCTCGTCGCCGTACTCGCGGTCATGACCCAGCCCCGGGAGCAGCGGGAGGACAGGGGCACCACTTTCACCAAGTCCTGTAGGATGAGCGTGTGAGGCGAGCTACTGTCACCATCCCCGACGATCTCGAAACCGAGCTGAACCGCTACCTCAAGGCTCAGGACGCTCCTCCCAGCCTGACCGGCCTCGTCGAGGCTGCGCTGAGGCGCTTTCTCGAGGAGAAGCGACTGGAGTCCAGGCAACACCGGCCAGCTCGGCGCCCCTTCTCCATCACACCCGCCGAGAGAGGGAGCGGACACCACGACGTGAGCATTGAGCACGACCGCTATCTGACCAAGGATCAGCGTCCGGGGTGACCGAGCGGTCCGCGCCCGCGGCCGACGCCGGGCGCGGCGAGGATCGCCCGCCGCACGTATTCGATCGCGCCTTCTGTCGCCCTGGCGAGCGGCTCCCCCGCCGCGAGCCGCGCGGCGAGGGCCGCCGAGAGCGTGCAGCCGGTGCCATGGCCGGCCCGGGTGGCGAGGCGGGCGCTGCGGAAGCGGTGGACCTCGCCGCCGGCTACCAGCAGATCGACGATCTCGTCCCCCGGGGCATGGCCGCCCTTGGCGAGGACCGCGGGGCCGCGGCGGGCGAGCGCCCGCGCGGCGGCGAGGCGCGAGGGCTCGTCGGTCGCCGGGAGGCCGGTCAAGCGCTCGAGCTCGGGGAGGTTGGGGGTGACCACCGTGGCGAGCGGCAGCAGGCGATCGAGGAGGATGGGCAGGGCGTCCTCCTCGAGGAGCGCCGCGCCGGCGCTGGCTGCGGTCGCCGCGAGCACCGGATCGAGCACCACCGGGATCGGGCGGCCGGCGAGGTGGACGGCCAGCCGCTCGGCCACCGCGCGCGCCACTGCGGCGCTCCCCAGCATGCCGATCTTGACGCCGTCGACCCCGACGTCGCCGAAGGCGGCGTCGATCTGCGCCGCCACCAGCTCCGGGGGCAGCGCGTGCACGGCGTGCACCGCGAGGGTGTCCTGCGCGGTGACCGCGGTCAGCGCCGAGAGGCCGTAGGCGCCGTGCGCGGCGAAGGTCGGGAGATCGGCCTGGATGCCGGCGCCGCCGCCCGAGTCCGAGCCGGCGATGGTGAGGAGGATGATCGGGCGCCGGGGCGTCACGCCGGGGTCGTCGACACCCGCCGCCGCATCCACCAAAGCGCCATGACGAGGAGGAAGACGGCGACGCTGATCGCCTGCGCCACGGTGAAGCTCCCCAGGAAGCGGTCGTCCTTGGCGCGCAGGAACTCGACCGCGAAGCGCTCGGCGGCGAGGAGGCCGAGGATGGGGAGGGCGATCGAGCCCGCCGGGCCGCCGCGCTTCAAATAGCGCACCCCGAGCCACCAGATGACGAGGCAGGCGAGGGTCTCATAGACCTGGGTGGGATGGACGCGCACCAGCGCGTCGTCCGACAGGCTCGCCGGCAGCGCTAGGTGGAAGGTCTCGCGGAGCGCCCCGGCGGTCGTCGGCGGCAGGCCGACGGGAAAGGCAACGCCCCAGGGGAGCGACGTCGGCCTCCCGTAGTCGTCCCCCACCAGGAAGCAGCCGATGCGGCCGATGGCGTAGCCGAGCGCCAGGGCCGGGGCCACCGCGTCGGCGGTTTGCCAGGCCGGCAGGCGCCGGTGCCGCATCACCCAGAGGACGCCCAAGGCGCCGAGGACGAAGCCGCCGTACCAGACCAGGCCGGAGCGGTCGAAGAGCAGCCGCCAGCTCCCATAAAGGATGGCGTAGTAGATCTTGGCGCCGACGATGCCGCCGACGCCGGCGGCGAAGATGAGCGCCGAGGCGTCCTCCTCGTTGCCCACCCCCAGGCGCCGCATGCCCCAGCCGAGCTGCAGGTAGCTGCCGATGAAGGCGATGACCAGCATCACCCCGAAGGGGCTGATCGAGAAGGAGCCGATGTGGAAGAGCTCTTGGATCATGGGGAGGGGAATAGGGTCTGATCGAGATCCGTGGAGGATGGGACCGGGAGGATCGGATAGGGAGCGCTGGGCGGCAAGCGGGCGGCGAGCGCGGGCAATGGTAGCAGAAGAGCCGCGCGCGCCGGCCGGCTTTCAGCCCCTGCTGTAGAATCGACCCTCCCATGATCTCCGAGGTCACCCGGGACCACTTCGCCGCCCTGGAGCGGCAGGTGCGGGAGGGTGCGGGCGGCCGCTGGCTGGTCCTCACCCACGACAACCCGGACCCCGACGCCCTCGCCTCGGCGATCCTCCTCGGCCGCGTCCTGCGCCGCGCCTCGGCTCAGAGGGTGCAGAAGGTTACGGTCGCCTACGGCGGCATCATCGGCCGCGCCGAGAACCGCGAGATGGTCAAGGCTCTGCGCCTGCCGGTCTCCCACGTCCGCCACCTCAACCTCCGGAACTACGAGCGCTTCGCGCTCGTAGACACGCAGCCGCGGAGCGGCAACAACCAGCTGCCGCGGCGGGTCGTCCCCGAGATCGTCATCGACCATCACCCGTTACGGCGGGCGACCGAAGCCGCCCCCTTCCACGACGTGCGGCCGCGCTACGGGGCGACGGCGACGATCCTCGCCGAGTACCTCCTGGCGAGCGGCGGCCGCTCGACCCACGCGCTGGCCACCGCGCTCGTCTACGCCATCCGCTCCGAGACCCAGGACTTCGCGCGCGAGTACGCCGGCCCCGACAAGGCGATCTACGACGTCTTCTTCCCGTTGGCGAACCACCGCCTGCTCGCCCGCATCCAGACGCCGCGCCTCCCCTTCACCTACTTCAGCAACCTGCACGAGGCGCTCGAGAGCCTGGAGACCGTCGACACCCTGGTCCTCACCCATCTCGGCGTCGTCGAGCAGCCGGACATCGTCCCCGAGATCGCCGACCTCCTGCTGCGCATGGAAGGAAAGACCTGGTCGCTCGCCACCGGCCGCTTCGGCGACCGCGTCTACCTCTCGATCCGCACCACCAACCCGCGCGCCGACGCCGGCGCCCTCATGCGGCGCCTCCTCGGCCGGCTAGGCAAGGGCGGCGGCCACGGCCGCACCGCCGGCGGCTGGATCGACGTCGCCAAGACCCCCGACGCCGACCGCATGACCGTCCAGCGCGACGTCGCCGCCCGCCTCGCCCGCGAGCTCAAGAAGGACCCGGCGCGGATCGCCAAGCTGGCGCTGCGGTAGAGCTCTTCGACAGAGCGCTATCGCCGCCGCCGCACGATCCGCTCGAGCTCGCGCTCCCCCACCCGCACCTTGGCGACCGGAATCCCATCGCGGAGGAGCACCGGCACGACGTCGCCGAAGCGCTGCTCGAGGCTCGCATCGGCGTCGACGTCGAGGGACGAATAGGAGAGGCCGAAGCGCGCCAGGACGGCGTCCAGAACCGCCGCCATCTCGTCGCAGAGGTGGCAGCCGTCGCGCGTCACCAGCTCGTAGCGGTCGCCCATGTGGGCATCTTATCGACCAGAGGTCGCCCCGGAGGCGAAGGCTGTGTTCTAATCGAAAGAAAGAAATGCTGCGTCGAAGCGGCGTTCCTCAGCGATCGGAGGACTTATGCCACGCGCGTTCAGGCTCTTCGTGCTCGGGGCTTCCATGAGCTTGCTCGCTGGAATCGCGTCAGCACAGGCGGTTCCGGCCGCTGCCCCACCGGCGGCCACCGCGCTCCCTTCCCCGGCGGTGGCTTCCCAGGGAGCTCCCATCGTCGACCTGTCGCAGCTCTTCGCCGCTCCGAGCACGGACGGGCTGTCGACCACGCCGGCGCCGAGGTGGAGCTCCTGCACGATGTTCGAGTGCAGACACGCCTGCAGTGCACCCGGTTGCGTCCCCGTTTGTATCAACCTCCAGACCTGCGAGTGCGAGGCGATCTGCAAGTGACGCTCTCGGCCGCGGCGGAACGCTCCTTCGCCGCGGTCGCCGGCTCGTAGCGGTCGTCCCTCAGAAACTCGGTCACTCCCACTCGATCGTCGCCGGGGGCTTGCTGGTGACGTCGTAGACGACGCGGTTGACGCCGCTGACCTCATTGACGATGCGGTTCGCGATGCGGCCCAGGAGATCGTAAGGAAGCGGGCTCCAGTCGGCGGTCATGAAGTCGGGGGTGTCGACGGCGCGGAGGGCGACGACGCCCTCGTAGGTGCGGAAGTCGCCCATCACGCCGACGCTGCGCACCGGCAGCAGCACCGCGAAGGCCTGGGAGACCTTGGCGTACCAGCCGCTCTCGCGGAGCTCCTCGAGATAGATCGCGTCCGCCTCCTGGAGGAGGGCCACCCGCTCGGCCGTCACCTCGCCGAGGATGCGCACCGCGAGCCCGGGGCCGGGGAAGGGGTGGCGGCTGATCAGGCTCTCGGGGAGACCCAGCTCGCGGCCGAGCTGGCGCACCTCGTCCTTGAAGAGGAAGCGCAGCGGCTCGACCAGCTCGAAGCCCAGCTTCTCGGGCAGGCCGCCGACGTTGTGGTGCGTCTTGATGACCGCCGACGGGCCCTTCACCGACACCGACTCGATGACGTCCGGGTAGAGCGTCCCCTGGGCCAGGAAGCGCGCGACCCCCGGGACGCCGACCGTGTTCCCGGCGGCGACCAGGCGCTTCGCGGCGTCCTCGAAGACCTCGATGAAGACGCGGCCGATCGCCTTGCGCTTGGCCTCGGGGTCCTCGATGCCGGCGAGGGCGCCGAGGAAGCGATCCCGCGCGTCGACCAGCTCGACGGGGATGCCCAGACCGTCCCGCAGGCTGTGGAGGACCTCGCGCGCCTCGTCCTTGCGGAGGACGCCGTTGTCGACGAAGACGGGGGTCGAGCGGTCGCCCACGGCGCGCTTCAGGAGCGCCGCGACGACCGAGGAGTCGACGCCGCCCGAGAGGGCGCAGATCACCCGCCCCTCCCCCACCCGCCGGCGCACCGTCGCCACCGCCTCGTCGAGGTAGGAGGCCATCCCCCAGTCGCCGCGCGCGCCGCAGACGCGGTAGAGGAAGTTGTGGAGGATCTCGCTCCCGGCGACGGTGTGCGCGACCTCGGGATGGAACTGGATGGCGTACAGGCGCCGCGCCGGGTCGGCCATGGCGACGTGCGGCGCGTTCTCGCTCGCCGCGATGCCGCGGAACCCGGCGGGGAGCTTCGCCACCCGGTCGCCGTGGCTCATCCACACCGTCTGGCGCTCGGCGAGCCCCTCGAAGAGGACGCCGGGCTCGCGCACCTCGATCTCGGCGCGCCCGTACTCGCGGCGGTCGGAGCCCTCGACCTCGCCGCCCAGCACCTGCGCCATGAGCTGCATGCCGTAGCAGACGCCGAGGACGGGGATGCCGAGCTCGAAGAGCGCGCGCTCGGCGAGCGGCGCGCCGGCGGCGAAGACGCTCTGCGGGCCGCCGGAGAGAATCAGCCCGATGGGGCGCCGGCGCCGGATCTCCGCCACGGCGAGGTCGCAGGGATGGATCTCGCAGTACACCCGGTTCTCGCGCAGCCGGCGCGCGATGAGCTGGGTGAACTGGCTGCCGTAGTCGAGGACGAGGACGGTCTGGTGACCCTCGCCGGGGGCCGGCGCTGGCGCAGAGTCGTTCAGAGCGGTTGCGGAAGCGGTGGTGTTTTCCATGGCCGATACTACATCATGTTGGGGGGGCGGCCCCCGAGCGCCTAGAGCTCGGTCTCCGCCTTGAGCTCGCGCGTCATCAGCTCCTCGAGCGCCCGGCGGGCGTCCTTCCCCTCGTACATCACGGCGACCATCTGGCGGGTGATGGGCATCTCGACGCCGCGGAGCGCCGCCAGGCGCGCGATCGCCACCGAGTTGCGGATCCCCTCGGCGACCATCTGGGTCTCGCCGGTGATCTCGGCAAGGGTCCTGCCCTGGGCGAGCTCCATACCCGTGGCGCGGTTGCGCGACAGGCCGCCGGTGCAGGTGAGAACGAGGTCGCCGAGGCCGGCGAGGCCGGCGAAGGTGCGCGCCTGGCCGCCGTAGGCGATGCCCAGGCGGGTGATCTCGTGGAGGCCGCGGGTGATGAGGGCGGCGAGCGTGTTGTGGCCCACCCCGAGGCCGATCACCGTGCCGGCGGCGATGGCGACGACGTTCTTGCCGGCGCCGCCGAGCTCGACCCCCACCACGTCGTGCGACGAGTAGAGGCGGAAGGTGCGGGTGGCGAGCGCCTCGCGGATGACCGTCGCCAGATCGCCGTCCTCGGAGGCGACGACCGACGCCGTCGGCACGCCGCGGGCGAGCTCGGCGGCGAAGGTGGGGCCCGAGAGCACGGCGAAGCGCAGCTCGCGGTCGGCCTGCACCCCCTCCTCGAAGACCACCTGGCTCATGCGCGCCAGGCTCTCCGGCTCGACCCCCTTGGTGCAGGAGAGGAGCTGGAGCGGCCGCTCGCGCGGGTGGACGGCGAGGAACCGGCGGAGCACGCGCCGGAAGCCGTGCGAGGGGACCACCACGAGGACGAGCTCGCAGCCGGCGAGCGCCGCGAGGTCCGAGGTGGGCGCGATCTGCGGCGGCAGCTCGACGCCGGGGAGATAGACCGCGTTGCCGCGCTCGGCCCGCAGGCGCGCCGCGAGCTCCTCGTGGCGCGCCCAGAGCGTCACGGAGTGGTGCCCGGCCCCCGCCAGGTGGACGGCGAGCGCCGTGCCCCAGGAGCCGGCGCCGAGGACGCCGATGCGGCTCACGAGCCTGCCGTCCCGGCGGGAGGAGCGACCGGAGGGGGGCGATGGGCTTCGCCGACCCGCGGCTCGGTGCCGGCGCGCACGCGGGCCAGGTTCGCGGTGTGCTTGACGAGGATGAGGAAGCCCACGGCGGCGCCGGCGGCGAGCGCCCAGGGCGCCGTGCCCCCGGCGAGGCGCTCCCAGCCCAGCCGGCGGCAGAGGAGCATGAGGAAGGGGAAGCTGAGGCCGGCGGCGATCGACCCCAGCGACACGTAGCGCTTCCAGGCGACGACGAGGAGGAAGACGCCGAGGGCGAGGGCGAGCGGCAGGGGCGCCAGCGCGGCCATGGCGCCGGCCGAGGTGGCGACCCCCTTGCCGCCGCGGAAGCCGAAGAAGATCGGATAGATGTGGCCGAGCACGACGGCGACCGCCGCCGCCCCGGTGACGGCGGCGGTGGTGCCCAGCGTGGTCCCCAGCGCCCGCGCCGCGCCGACCGCCGCGGCGCCCTTGCCGACGTCGAGGATCAGCACGGCGATCCCCGCCCCCTTGCCCGCGGCGCGGATGGCGTTCGTGGCGCCGGCGTTGCCGCTCCCCACCGTGCGCACGTCGCGCCCCTCGACGGCGCGGACGATCAGGTAGCTCCAGGAGATCGAGCCCAGCAGATAGGCCCCGGCGACGACCGCCACCGCCCCCCAGCCGCCGCTCGCGATCATGCGGCTTGCCCTCCTCCCGCCGCTCGCAGCGGAAAGCTCCCGCTCTCCAGGTAGCGCACCCCGCCCCGCCCCTGCCGGCTCTCGAAGAGGACGGCACGCTCCGCCGTGAAGGCCTCTCCGAGCGGACCGGCGAAGGCGGCGGCGAAGGTCTCCGCGGCGCTCCGCGGCCAGGGCTCGGAGCAGCGCGCGAGCGTGACGTGCGGATGGTAGGGCCGGCTCTCCGGCTCGTGCGCGGTGCCGGCGAGGGCAGAGGCCGCCGCCGCCGCAACGCTCGCCTGCAGGCCGGCGAGATCTCCGCCGGACGGATGGGCGTCGACGCCGATCCAGGCGACCCGCGCCGGGCGGCCGGGCGGAAAGGTGCCGCCGCCAGCGAGGCGGAGGGTGAAGGGCCGGTGGGGAGCGCAGGCGCCCTCCAGGGCCGCGGCGAGCCGGCCGGTCGCGGCAGCGTCGACGGCGCCGAGGAAGGCGAGGGTGAGATGGACGTTCGCGAGATCGACCCAGCGCGCCGGCGGCAGCTCGCTCCGCAGGGCCCGCAGGCGGCGCTCGACCTCGCGGCGCGGACCGTCGGGCACCTCGAGCGCCACGAAGAGCCTCATCGCCTAGCGCCACACCGCGTCGGCGGCGGAGCCGGCGGGGGCCGCGGCGGGAGCGCGGAGCAGCCGACGGAGCATCTCCAGGGCGAGCTGGCTCGACTGCCAGCGCACGCGCTCGCGGTCGCCGGGGAAGCGCACCTGCCGGTGAGAGACGCCGGACGGTCCGGCGACCGCCAGGTGCACGGTGCCGACCGGCTTCGCCGCGCTCCCTCCCCCCGGGCCGGCGACGCCGGTGATGCCGATGCCGTAGTCGCTGACGAGGGCCCGGCGCACCCCTTCCGCCATCGCCCGCGCCACCTCCTCGGAGACCGCCCCGTGGGCGGCCAGGAGCGCCTCGGGAACGCCCACGAGCCGCGTCTTCAGGGCATCGGTGTAGACCACCGCGCCGCCCAGGAAGTACTCGGAGGAGCCCGGCACGCGGGTGAGCCGCTCGGCGAGGAGCCCGCCGGTGCACGACTCGGCGACGGTGAGGGTGCGTCCCTGGCGGCGGAGGAGCTCGCCCACCACGCTCTCCAGGGTGTCGGCCTCGCGGTCGGCGTAGACGGCCTCGCCGGCGAGCGCCGCCAGGCGCGCGCTCATCGCCGCGAGCCGCTTCCGCCGCTCGGCCTCGGGGCCGGTCGCCGTCATCTCGAGGCGGATCTCGCCGGGCTTGGCGAGGATGGTGATCGCCTCGCGGCCGAACTCGGCGTAGGCGGGAGCGATGCGCTCCTCGAGCGCCGACTCCGGCACGCAGGCGACCTTGAGCACCGCCGTCTCGCGCACCGCGCCGCCCGACCGCAGGGCGAGCCAGGGCTCGAGGTAGGTCCCGATCATCGCCTCGAGCTCGGAGGGGACGCCGGGGAAGAGGAAGAGCACGGCGCCGGACGGCGCCGCCAGGCGCATGCCGGGGGCGGTGCCGTTGGCGTTGGGCAGCACCTCGGCGCCGTCGACGATCTCCGCCTGCTTGCGGTTGACCGCCGACATGCGCAGGCCCATCGCCTGGAAGCGGCTCTCGATGCGCGCCGCGACCTCGCCGTCGAAGACGAGCCGGCGGCCGAGCGCCGCGGCGACTGCCTCGCGGGTGACGTCGTCGGAGGTGGGGCCGAGGCCGCCGGTCACCAGCATGAGGTCGACCCGCGGCAGGACGCTCGCGAGCTCGGCGGCGATCTCGGCCTCGGAGTCGCCGGCGACCGCCTTCCTCACCAGCTCCACGCCGTGGGCCGCGAGGGCGCGGGTCAGGCGGAGCGAGTTGGTGTCGAGACGCTCGGTGCCGAGGAGCTCGGTGCCGATCGCGAGGATGGCGGCATGCATCGCTCGATCTTACCGTGCCGGCACGCCGTCATGACGAGCGCGCGAGGCGGGGGCGCAGGGCCCCCGCCGGGTTCGAACGCGGGATCTTGGAGCGGGAAGAGGGAGCTACTGGATGGTGAGGGAGCCGCCGGCCGGAACTTCCTGCCACCCGGCCGGGCAGCCGTCGGTGCGGTTGGGCAGCGCGAGGCAGTAGCAGACCTTGGAGTCTCCCGAGTCGACCTTGCCCGTCTGACCGGCCTTGATCTTCAGCGTCTTGTCCGTGCGCATGTCGTTGCAGGACGATCCGGCGCCGTAGCGGGTATAGACGTAGACCGTGCTCTTGCCGGCGTTGACGAAGCTCACGCCACTGCCGGCCATGCCTTCGGCCATCAGCGAGGCCGCGCCCAGCGCTGTCATCGCGGCCGCCGCGGCCAGGGCCAACATCGTCTTGCTGCGAGCTGCTCTCACCATGGTGATGCTCCTCTCATCGAATGGGTTGGTTGTCGTGCGCACGTCTTCCGGTTCACGTCGCGGGTTGTCGTCTGGTTCGCGACCACAACGGCTCATACGCAGGACCTCGTCAAGGGTTGCAGCCGGCGTCGCGTTGACGCGCCGAGGACCCTCCCATAGGATCTACCGCCATGCACCCGCTCCTGCGTCCGGCGCTCAAAGCCTTGATCTCGCTGGCTTTGGTCGCGACGCCGGGGGTCGCCGCCGGCGCTGCGGCCGGGCGGCCGATCCTCGTCGCCGCGGCGGCGCCCGGCGTCCTCGAGCTGCCGGGCGGCGCGCGGATCGGCCTCGCGCTGCCCGCGGGGTCGGCGGTCGCCGCCGTCGAGCCGCTCGCCGGCGGCTGGCTCGCGGCGGGCACCCGCACCCGCGAAGACATCGAGAACGGCCGCGAGATCTTCCTCCTCGCCGGCCGCTCCGGCGCCGTATCGGCCGCCGCCCTCCCCCCGCCCCCGGCGGCCCGCAAGCTCGCGCGCCTGCGGGCCGAGCCGCTGCCGCTGGTCGAGGACGGGCGCCTGGCCGGCCTCGTCTGGCTCGAGGGGAGCGAGGCGCGCCGGCTGCGGGTGATGTTCGCGCGCTGGAACGGGAGGGGCTGGGGAGCGCCGCGCACCGTCTCGCCGCCCGGACCGGGGAGCCAGCTCGCCCTCGCCGCCGCCCGCCTGGCCGACGGCTCCTGGCTCCTCGCCTGGAGCGCCTTCGACGGGCACGACGACGAGATCGTCTGGAGCCGCTTCGACGGCGCCAGGTGGAGCCGGCCGGCGCGCGTGGCGCCGGACAACGACGTCCCCGACGTCACCCCCGCGCTCGCCGCCCAGGGCGACGGCGCGTGGATCGCCTGGAGCCGCTTCGACGGCGACGGCTACCGCACGGTGACCTCCCGCTTCTCGCCCGCCGGTGGCGGCCGCTTCTCGCCGCCGCTCGAGGCGACCCCCGCGGGCGCCGTCTTCCCCAGCTTCGAGCCCGGCGTTGGAAACCCTGGGAGCGCCGGGACGTGGCTGCTCACCAAGACGTCGGTGCCCGCCGGCTGGTCGCTCTTCGAGCTCGACGCCCAGGGGCGCGCGGTGCGCCGCGCGGCGGTCGTCGCCGCGGGGTCTACACTCGGCGGCGGCGCGGGAGACATTTCCGGGCGCCCGAGCGTCGAGGCCGAGCCGGGCGGCGCCGGCGTCACCTTCCGCTTCCCGGCGAGCGGCGCGCTCCGCGGCGCCGCCTGGGAGAGCCTCCCCGCTCCGCCCGCGTCGAGCGAAGCGCCCGGGCAGCAGCCATGATCCGTCGCCCCCGGCGCGCCGGCGCTCTCGCGGCGCTCGCGCTCGCCCTCCCGCTCGCCGCGCTGCTGCCGCGGGCGGCCGGCGCCCAGACGAGATACATCGCCTTCGGCGACAGCATCACCGAGGGCTTCGGCGACGACATGAGCCGGACCGAGAAGGGTTACCCGCCGCGGCTCCAGGCCCTCCTCCAGGCGCGCGGCAAGAACGCCGTGGTGGAGAACGACGGCCTCGGCGGCGAGACGACGATCCAGGGGGTGATGCGGCTCGGCTCGGTCCTCCAGTCCGCGGCCTCCGGCGACGTGCTCCTGGCGATGGAGGGGACGAACGACATCGGCGAGAAGGTGTCGCTCGAGACCATCACCTTCAACCTCGACAAGATGGCGAAGAAGGCGGCGGCGGTCGGGGTCTCGACCGTGCACACGACGATCATCCCCCGCGCGCCGACCGCCAACACGGACGGCTCCAACGAGGCGACCGGGGCGCTCGCGGCGATGGTCCGCGAGCTCGCCTTTTCCAACGGCCGCAAGCTAGCCGATCCGTTCGAGGTCTTCTTCTACGAGACCCCGGACGTCTTCGCCAAGGACTACCTCGGCGGCGCCGACCGCCTCCATCCCAACGCCGCGGGCTACGACCTCCTCGCCGAGATCTTCGCCGACGTGCTGACCGGAGCCGATCACGTGCCGCCGGTGCCGGGAGCGTTCAGCCCCGCCGACAAGGAGACCGAGGTGCCCGCCGACACCTCGATCGTCGTCGACCTCTACGACTTCGGGGCCGGGCTCGACCTCTCCTCGACCAAGCTGGTCATCAACGGCCAGGAGGTCGCCCCGCCGCTCGCCGGCAACACCGGCAAGGTCCACATCGTCTACCAGCCGCCGGCGCCGCTCTCCGGCGTCGTCAATCTCGCGGTGCACGCGCAGGACCTCGCGACCCCGCCCAACGTCCTCGACCGCCAGCTCGCGCGCTTCATCATCGCCGGCACCGTCTTCCTGACCGGCGACCTCAACTTGGACGGCCGCGTCGACGGCCAGGACCTCGTCATCCTCGCCCTCGCCTTCGGCGCCCACCGAGCAGATCCCAACTTCAACGTCGCCGCCGACCTCAACGGCGACGGCGCGGTCGACGGCCGCGATCTCGCGATCCTCGCCGCGAGCTTCGGCGAGAGCAGCTTCTAGGACGGACTAGAGCCGATCCCGAATCAGCGCAGGCGCCTGGGCGTTGCCCTCCTCCACCACGAAGCACGCGCCGAAGCGCTCGGCGAGCGCCTCGTCGTCTCTCCTCAAGTAGAGCCGGGCGAGCTCGTCGCCGGCCGCGACCTCCTGCCCGATCCGGGCGAAGGTGGCGAGCGAGACTCCGTGGTCGATGGCACCGGGAGCCGGCCCCTTCGCCGCCTCCAGCAATAGGAGCCCGAGGCGGCGGGTGGCGACGCGCGCCAGGCGTCCCGACCTCCGCGCCATGAGCGGGCGCTCGACCGGCGCCAAAGCGGCCTTCGGGCGCCGCAGCCAGGCGGCCTCGGCTCCCTGGAGC
>DATBQN010000270.1:0-7820 GCA_036560825.1 Thermoanaerobaculia bacterium | reverse complement strand
CCCGCACCACGGCGAGAGCGTCGCCGCCGTCGGTCACGTAGAGCGAGCCCGGGGTGGCGCCGCCGAGCGGGCTGAAGGAGGCGAGGTCCGAGCTGTTGAAGCGCACCGGGTCGGCGGGGTCGAGCCAGTGCGTGGGGTCCGCTGGATCGCGGACGGGCCGGGCCGGCAGCCCGAGCCGCACCTCGCGGCCGACGTGGGCGAGCCGGCGGGGCGGGGCGACCTCAGGGTCGACGCCGCTGCGGATGTCGTCATTGAGGACCCCGTCGCCGTCGCCGTCCCGGTAGATGGCGAAGCTCACGTCGCCGCCGGCGGCGGTCGTGAAGCGCACGGCGACGTTCGCGTCGACCTGGATCGCGAGCGAGCGCGAGGTGCGGAGCACCGCGACCAGCTCCTCGGCCGCCAACCGCACGCGCAGCGCCGCGGTGATCCTGAGGAGGGGCGGCACGCCGGCCGTGAGCCCCAGGCCGACGACGGCGAGGGCGATGACGAGCTCGGCGAGGGAGAAGCCCGAGGCGAGCCGGCTCATGGCGAGATCCCGGGGAGACGGCGGGCGGAGCGGACGAGCGCCGCCCCGCCAGGCGCCTCCTAGAAGCGGGCTCCGGCGCCGACCTTGGCGTGCGCGGGCTTCACGGCCTTTGGCGGCGTCTGCGCCGGCGCCTTCGACGCGCGCGGGGTCTGCGGCGCGCCGGGCGTCTTCGATGCGCGCGGTGTCCGTGCCTTCGACGAGGTCTTGCCTTTGCCCTTGCCGCCGCTGCTGCCGCGGCCGCCGCGGCCGGCGCTCGAGACCTTCTCGCTGAGCGTGGTCTCGCCCGAGGTCGCGACGTAGGGCTTCAGCTGGGCATAGAGCTTCTCGCCGATGCCGCGCACCAGCATCAGCTCGTCGGTCGACTTGAAGGGGCCGTTCTCCTTGCGGTAGTCGACGACGCGTTGGGCCACCGCGAGGCCGATGCGCGGCAGCAGCGAGAGCTGCTTCGCGTCGGCGGTGTTGACGTTGACGACGGGCTTCGCATCCGCCGCCGCGAGAGCGGAGATCGAGGCGAGGAGGAGGGAGGTGAGGAGGAGGCTGGTCCTGGCGCGACGCTTGCGGGTCTTCATGGTTCGGTCTCTCCTGGGTTCTTGCTGCGTTTCGCGAGCTGGAGCGCGGGGCCGCGAGGCCCCGGCTCCCCCTTCTGCCTTGGCACGTTCCGTCTCGGCTCTTTCCGCTCCGCACCCCCTCTCCGGGTCGTTGACGACAGCCCCGTAGATCAAGCCGCCTGCCAGCGGCCCGAGAGATCACAAGTTAAAGATTCAAAAAGGGTTAGGAGAGATGGAAGAGAGCTGCGGAAGGCTGCCGCGTCAAGCGATCGCGCGCAGCATCGGAGGGGTCGCGCCGGCAGGCGCAGGCGGGACCAGGGGGCGAGGCGCCGGGATGGCCCTCGTCCAGCGATCTGGACGCGCGCGCAATCGCTGGACGTGCTCGCGCCTCGCCGTCGCCTCGGGGCGCGCTTTCGGATAGATTTACCCGGCCATGGCGAAGCGGTCGGTCTTTCGCGAGTATCTGGAGGCGCTGCTCATCGCCGCCATCTTCCTGCGCTTCGCCAACACCTTCGTCCTGCAGACCTTCTACATCCCCAGCGGCTCGATGGAGAACACGCTGCTGGTGGGCGACCATCTCTTCGTCAACCGGTTCATCTACGGCCCGGCGCCGACCGCGATCGAGCGCAAGCTCCTGCCGCTGCGCCCCCCCAGGCGCGGCGACATCGTCGTTTTCCGCTCGCTCGAGGATCCGCGCGTCGACGTCGTCAAGCGCTGTATCGGCCTGCCGGGCGATCGCCTGAAGATGGTGAGCAAGCAGCTCTTCCTCAACGGCAAGGCACTCGACGACTCCGCCTACGCCATCCGCCGCGATCCCAACGTCTACCCGGACCTTCCCTACTATCCGGACGACAGGCGGCGCCGCGACAACCTCTCCGTGGTGGTGCCGCCCGACAGTTACTTCTGCTTCGGGGACAACCGCGACAACTCCTGGGACTCGCGCTTCTGGGGTCCGCTGCCGCGCCCGCAGCTCAAGGGCCGGCCGGTCTTCATCTACTGGTCCTACGGCGGCGAGACGGCTTACAATGCGACCGACATGCCGTCGCAATTACGACAGATCGCCGACACCGCCCTGGGCTTCTTCACGCGCACCCGCTGGCAGCGCACCTTCCACCTCATCCGCTAGCTCCGCCCCTCGCACCCCGGCATGGAAGATCAGAAGTCGCTGGCGCGCGAGTATCTCGAGGCGTTGCTGATCGCGGTCGTCTTCGCCACCTTCGCGCGCACCTTCGTCGTGCAGGCCTTCAAGATCCCCTCCGGCTCGATGGAGCAGAACCTGCTCATCGGCGACCACATCCTGGTCAACAAGTTCATCTACGGCCCGACGGCGAGCGCCCTCGAGCGCGCGCTCCTGCCGGTGCGCGACGTGCGGCGCGGCGACGTCGTCGTCTTCAAGTTCCCGCAGGACCCGACGCGCGACTTCATCAAGCGGTGCATGGGGCTGCCGGGCGACGTCGTCGAGGGGATCGACAAGCGCCTCTACCTGAACGGCCGCGAGGTCCACGATTCGGCCTACGTCTACCACACCGACGACCGCGTCTTCCCGCGCAGCCCGATCCTCGCCGACACCCTGCGCCAGCGCGACAGCTTCGGGCCCGAGACGGTCGCCCCCGGCCACTACTTCTGCATGGGGGACAACCGCGACAACTCGAACGACTCGCGCTTCTGGGGCGAGGTGCCGCAGAGCCACCTGAAGGGCCGCGCCTTCGTCGTCTACTGGTCGTTCGCCAGCGAGCTCGAGGGCTACGAGCCGGTCGGCCTGAGGGCCAAGATCCGGCAGCTCGGGAGCGTCGCCCTGGAGTTCTTCACGCACACGCGCTGGAGCCGCACTTTCCGCCTGGTGAGGTAGACTCCGGGTCTGGCTCGAAGGAGGAAGTATGCGACGCAGGTCCGCCGAGGCGGGGTCCGGGAACCTGGGCTGTATTCTCTGGGTGGCGCTTCTGGCAATCGCCGTCCTCGCCGCATGGAAAATGATACCCGTCAAGGTGCGCAGCGCCGAGCTCTACGATCACATGGTGGAGATCACCAAGTTCGGCGCCCACAGCTCGCCCGAGGACATGGAGAAGGACATCCTCAACAAGGCGAGAGAGCTCGATCTGCCGCTCGACAAAGACCACGTCAAGGTCGAGCGCATCGGCGACCGGGTGAAGATGGAAGCGAGCTACGACGTGCCGATCGACTTCGTGGTGCACACGTTCATCTGGCACTTCGACCACCAGGTCGACAGGCCGCTGTTCATCTTCTAGGCGGGCCGCAGCGGGCGCGAGGTGATCGATGAGCGGGCGGCGCTGGCGCCGCCCCGGCTGGCTCGACGTCGTCGGGTGCGGTTTCCTGCCCGGCCTGCTCGCCGGCGCCCAGATCGCGGGCCTGCTCTTCTTCCTCAATCCCGGCCTTCCCTTCGCGGCCGGGCCGGTGCTGCGTGGCGCCGCTCTCTACGGGCTCCTGCTCGGCGCCGCGAGCCTTCTCGCCACCCTGCCGTGGACCTGGGGCCGCCCCCGGCGGGCGCGCCGGCTGCTCCCTTGGAGCACCAGCCTCGCCCTCGCCGCCGCGGCGGTGCTGGACGGCACCCATGCCTCGTATTACGCCTATTTCCTCCCCTCGGGGATCAACGACCGCTTGATCAAGGCGGCGCTCTGGCTCTCGCTCGCGGCGCTCATCTTCTTCTACACCGCCCTCCTCCATAGCCTCCACCGCCGCGCCTACGGCGCGCGCAGCCGCTGGGGGCTGACGCTCCTCGCCGTCGCCTCGGTCTACGTCATGGTCGAGCGTCGCGAGGCTTTCCAGCCCCGTCCGGAGGCGACGCCGCTGCCGGCCGCCGTCGAGCTCGGCCCGCGGCCCCATCTCCTGGTCGTGGGCCTCGACGCCGCAACGCTCGACGCCCTCCTGCCGCTCGCCGGCGAGGGGCGCCTGCCGTTCCTCGCCGGCGTCATCCAGGGCGGCGCCTACGGCAGGCTCGAGTCGATCTCGCCGCACCGCCCCTCGGCCCTGTGGACGACGCTCGCGACCGGCAAGTACCCCTACCGGCACGGGGTGACCGGCGGGCGCACCTACGGCGCCGACCTCCTCGCCCCGGGGGCGGAGCTCCACCTGCTTCCCGCCGGCATCGGCTTCGACCGCTGGGGTCTCCTCAGCCGGCGCACCGGCGACGCCCCGCCTCGCGCGGGGAGCGCGCTGACGCTCTGGGAGATCCTGGCGCGCCTGGGGGTGCGCACCGGGCTGATCGGCTGGCCGGCCACCGTCCCGGCCCCGCGAGACCTCGCCTTCGCCTTCAGCAGCGCCTTCTTCCGGGCAGCGCCGGCCGGGGCGGCGCCCGCGCAGAGCGTTCAGAACGCTCGGCTCGTCCAGCCGCCCGAGCTCGCGGCGACCGCCGAGCTCCTGCGCATCCCGCCGGCCGACCTCGACGCCGCGGCCCGTGCCCGGTTCGGCGAGATCCCTCCCTGGATGCTGCGTCAAGCCATGGCGAGCGATGGCTGGAGAGAGAACCTCTCCACCCATCTTCTCGGATCGCACCCGGAGGTCTCCGCGCTCTTCGTCGAGCTGCCCGGCCTCGCCACCGTGTCGCAGGAATATTTTGGCGGCTTCTCCGCCGTCGAGCTCGACGGTTCCAGGGCCCGTCTGTTCCACCAGGCGACCCAGTTCGTGAGCGGCTACTACGCGTATCTCGACGAGCTGCTCGGCGCCCTCTGGGAGCGCGAGGAAGGGCACCGCCTCCTCGCCGTCGTGTCGGCCTACGGGGTCGACCCGCCGGGCCCGTGGGCGCGGTGGAAGCGGCAGGTGTCGCAGCGCGCCGTCCTCGGCGGGCGGTTTGATTCCTCGCCCGATGGCATCTTACTGCTCTATGGAGAGGGAATTCGTCCAGGCGCTCTGCTCACCGGAGCCAAGTTGGTAGATCTGGCGCCAACGTTGCTCTACGGGATGGGTTATCCCGTGGCCCGTGACTTCGACGGCCAGGTGCTGACGCAGGCGTTCGGCAAGAGCTTCCTCGCCGCCCACCCGCTCACCTTCCTGCCGTCCTACGAGACGCTGACCGGCGCGCGGGCGGCGCCGCCGGCGCGATCGCCCGCGCCTACCCCTCCCGCTTCGCGCTGACCAGCTTCGGGTGTGCGGCGGCCGCCGCCGTGGTCGCCGCGGCGGCCTCGCGCACCATCGCGCAGCGGCCCTCGAGAAGGGCGCCGTCCTCGATCACCAACGCGGGGGTGTCGATGTCGGCGAAGACCTTGCCGCCCGGCGCGATCTGCGCTCGCCGCGTGGCCCGGATGTTGCCGCGCACCGTGCCGGAGACGAAGATCTGGCCGACCGCGAGCTCGCCCTCGATCTCGCCCCCTTCGCCGACGATGAGGTCGCCTTCGGAGACCACCTTGCCGGTGAACTTGCCGTCGACGCGGAAGGAGGCTTCGAAGCGCAGCTCGCCGCTGAGCTGGCTGCCGCGGTCGAGAAAACCGTTGAGCTCGCTCTGCTTGGCATCCGACTTCCAGATCATTTGAGCCTCCTCTGGCGTCCGGGTCCTCTCTAGCGATCCATGAGCAGATCGTAGAGGCGCATCAGCTCTTCCTCCGAATGGAAATGGAGGCTGAGGACTCCCCCCTTGCCGAGGCGGCGGATCTCGACCCGGGTCTGGAGCTTGCGGGTGAGGGTCTCGGCCGCCGCCGCGGCATGGACCTCGACGGGCGCCGCGGGTTGCGCTGGATGCCCCGGCGTCGCGCGCGGGGCGGCCGTCAGCCGCTCCATCTCCCGCGCCGAGAGGCCTTTCGCCACCGCCTGGCGCGCCAGCTCGACCTGGCGCTCGGCCGAATCGAGCGCCAGGAGCGGCCGCGCCTGCCCCGCGGTGATGCGGCCGTCGCGGAGGAGGTCGCGGACCTCCACCGGGAGCTTCAGCAGGCGCAGGGTGTTGGAGATCGTCGGGCGCGAGCGGCCCACGCGCGCCGCGACCTCTTCCAGCGAGAGGCCGAAGTCTTTTTGCAGCCCCTGGTAGGCCTCCGCCTCCTCGATCGGGTCGAGGTCGCTGCGCTGGAGGTTCTCGACCAGCGCGAGCTCCAGGCGCTCCCGATCGTCCGCCACCTCGCGGACGACGACCGGCACCTCCTCGAGCCCGGCGAGGCGCGCCGCGCGGAGACGGCGCTCGCCGGCGACGATGCTGTAGGTCCCGTCCCCCTCGGAGGTCACCACCAGCGGCTGCACGATGCCCTGGGTGCGGATCGACTCGGCGAGCTCGCCCAGCTTCGCCTCGTCGAATTGGGTGCGCGGCTGCAGACGGTTCGGCCGCAGTACGGCGATCGGGAGGGCGGTCACCGGCGCGGTGGGAGCCGGGATCGCGGGGCTCAGAGCGCTGGGAGCATTTGGAGCCGGCGGAGAGATCGGAGCCAGGAGCGCGTCCAGGCCGCGGCCCAGGCCGCGCTTCTTCCCCGCTCGCCCGACGTCCGCCACTACGCAGCTCTCCGGATGACCTCGCGCGCCAGGGCCAGATAGGCCTCGGCGCCGCGCGACTTGATGTCGTACTGGAAGATCGGCAGGCCGTGGCTCGGCGCCTCGGCGAGGCGGATGTTCCGCGGCACCACGGTCTCGAAGACCCGATCGCTGAAGTGGCGCCGGATCTCGTCGGCGACGTCGCGCGAGAGGTTCGTGCGGTCGTCGTACATGGTGAGGAGGATACCGGAGAGCGCCAGCGTGCGGTTCAAGCTGCCCTGGACCCGCTCGACGGTCGCCAGGAGCTCGCTCATCCCCTCGAGGGCGAAGTACTCGCACTGGAGCGGCACCAGGACGCCGTCCGCCGCGGTGAGCGCGCAGACGGTCAGGTGCCCCAGCGAGGGCGGGCAGTCGAGGAGGATCACGTCGTAGCCGGCGGCGACCTCGGCCAGATGGCGCTTCAGGATGCCTTCCCAGCCTTCCTCGCCCACGAGCTCGATCTCGATGCCCACGAGGTCGCGGCCGGAGGGGATGAGGTCGAGGTTGGGGAAGCCCGAGGGGCGGAGCGTCCGGGCGAGCGGGACCTCGCCGACGAGGGCGTGGTAGAGGTGCGGGGGCACCGCGTCGATGCCCAGCCCCCGCGTCGCGTTCCCCTGCGGATCGCAGTCCACGAGGAGCACGCGCCGCTCGAGCGCCCCGAGGCCCGCCCCGAGGTTGATCGCGGTCGTCGTCTTGCCGACGCCGCCCTTCTGGTTGGCGATGGCGAGGATGGTGCTCATCGGGGTGTGTCCGTCACGGGTCGATCCTCAGCCTCGCCGGCCGAGCCCCACGATCCGGCGCCGGGCGCTGCCCGGCAGCCCCGCGGCCTCGGCCAACGACAGCGTGGGCGGCAGATTCGGCAGCTCGTCGCCCACCCAGAGAAGAATCCTCCCGCCTGGCCGCAGACGGCCGGCCAGCGCCTCGAGCACCTGGGAATCGAGCTTGAGCGCCCGTGCCGTGACCCGGTCGATGAGGGCCGGCAGCACGGCGGGAAGCGGAGCGCCGACTCTAACATTCAGGCATCGGCACGGCAACGCGGCGCGGCGCGCGGCGGCCTGGAGGAACGACCACTTGCGCTCCCGCGCCTCGACCAGCGTGACGGCGAGCCGGGGGCGGGCGGCGGCGATCACCAGGCCCGGAAACCCGGCGCCCGAGCCGAGGTCGACGAGCTCGCCGTCCGCGGGAACGAAGGGGAGTGCCGCGAGCGACTCCCCGTAGTGGCGCGGAATGAAGTCGTCGGCGGTGCCGGGACCGAT
Source organism: Thermoanaerobaculia bacterium (assembly GCA_036560825.1). GTDB lineage: Bacteria > Acidobacteriota > Thermoanaerobaculia > Multivoradales > UBA5704 > DATBQN01. The sequence continues at coordinate 48 of DATBQN010000270.1, read as the reverse complement.
CAGCGAGAGGGTCCGGTTCCAGCGCGAGAGCTCGAGATAGTGGGCGTA
>DATBQN010000269.1:0-5378 GCA_036560825.1 Thermoanaerobaculia bacterium | reverse complement strand
CTGCGGGTCGTCGAGGTCAGTGAAGGAACGTCCCTCGACCTCGGCATCCTGCACGTTCCCGGCTGACGGGCCGCCGCCGGCCGGGAACTGGCCCGGGATTTCTTACACCGCGAGCGGGCCGAGAGGAGGACGACGCGCAGGCTCTCCCCCAGGATGACAATGCAGGGGGATCTCTCGCAGCGAGAGCACCTCGTTCGGATCGGTCCGAAAAATTCACAGCCTCTCAGTCGCGCAGCAGGTCCGCGATGGGGAGGGCGAAACCCGGCAGGACCTCGGCGTCTTCGAGGACGTCCCCTTCCGCGAACTGCCGGACTTCGGTCAGGGTGCGGTAGGCCAGGACGTGGCGCAGCGTCGGGTCGACCACCCAGACGACCACCACGCCCGCGGCCAGGTACTTCTCGATCTTCGCCATCACCTCGCTCCAGCGATCGTCGGGCGAGAGGATCTCGGCCACCACCTCGGGAGGGACGTCGAGATAGCGCGTGGCCCCGCGGCGGCCATAGCGCTCGTTCGATATGAAGAGGGCGTCGGCGGCGCGGACGGTGTCGGGCGACCGGCGGACGTAGATGCCGACCTCGCCGCCGCCGGCCTTTCCCCGCCCGCTCGCTTCCGCGTAGGCGAGGAGCGCGGCGCCCAGGCGCAGCTCGATCCTGCCGTGCTCCAGGCTCGTGGGCAGCAAGGGCACCACCCTCCCGCCGACCAGCTCGGAAGGCTCGAGGTCGGGCCGGCGGGAGAGCTCCTCGCCGGTCACCCGCTCGTTCTCCGCCAGATGGGGCTGGGCCACGCGTCCCCTCCTGTCTCGAGAGCGTACCCGAAGGCGGCGGCCACACCGCCGTCAGCGGCGGGCGGAGGCGGGCGCGGAGCCCGTCGCCGGGGTCGCGGGGCACGGCGCGCCGCCCGCGATCCAGGTCTTGACGGCGCGGACGAAGGCGTCGTGGGGGACGGAGACGGGCGCGCGGCCGACCCCCGGGGCCCAGCCCCAGAGCACGAGCCGGTCGTGGCTCACGTGCTCGAGGAGGGCGGCGAGATCCCGGTTGCCGTTCCGCCGTGGATCTTTGATCGTCGCGCAGAGCTCCGCCGCCGAGAGCCCGATGAAGACCATCTTGCGGTCGGGCGGCGGCAGGTGCCAGTCGGGAGCGCCGGGCGGCATGTGGGGGCCGTAGCTCGCCGGCGGGTTGGCCGCCGCGTGGCAGGTCGCGCACGGCAGGCCGGGCGCCCCCTTGCCGTCGGGGCCGCGCCGCACGTTCTGGGCGTGCGCGGCGCCCTCGTCGAACTGCAGCGGCGCGTCGCCGGGGATGTGGCAGTTCTGGCAGCGCGGGTGCTGGAGCACGGCCTGGACGGTGGCGAAGGCGGCGAGGGCGTCGGCGCCCGCGCTCCCGCTCGCGTCCGCGCTCTTCGCGGGCACGGCCCTGGGGGTCGGAGTGATCGGAGCGGTCGGAGCCGCCCGCAACGTCGCGGCCCCGAGCGCCGCGATCCCCGCGATCCCCACCGACAACGCCGCCAGCATCGCTCGCCCGCCACGCGGTCTCGTCGCTCTCATCTCCCTCATCTCCTGAAGCCGTCAGGCCAGTCGCAGCGGCAGCTCGCGCAGCCGTTTCCCGGTGAGCGCGAAGACGGCGTTCGCCACCGCCGGCGCGATCGGCGGCGTGCCGGGCTCGCCGGCGCCGCCGGACTTCTCGCGGCTCTCGACGATGTGGATCTCGACCTCCGGCATCTCGAAGAGGCGGAGCACCTGATAGTCGTGGAAGTTGCTCTCGAGGACGCGCCCTTCTCTCATCGTCAGCTCGCTGTGGAGCGCCGCCCCGAGCCCGTAGGCGACGCCCGACTCCATCTGGGCGCGGACGCCGAGCGGGTTGACACAGACGCCGCAGTCGACGGCGCCCACCACCCGGTGCACCCGGATCCTGCTCCCCTCGACAGAGACCTCCGCCACGTAGGCGACGATGCTGCCGAACGACTCGTGGACGGCGAGGCCCCGCGCCCGTCCCGCCGGCGGCGCGCTCCCCCATCCCGCCTTCCCGGCGGCGAGCTCGAGCACGGCGCGCACGCGCGGCGACCTGGCGAGGAGGGCGCGCCGGAACTCCAGCGGATCGCGCTTCGCCGCGTGCGCCAGCTCGTCGACGAACGACTCGACGACGAAGGCGGTGTGCGAGTGGCCCACCGAGCGCCACCAGAGGACGGGCACGCCCGGATCGGGGTTGTGGAGCTCGACCCGGTGGTGGGGGATCGCCGTCACGTAGGGCGAGTCGGCGGCGCCCTCGACGCAGGTGGGGTCAAGGCCATCCTTCATCATCGCCGCGAAGGGCGAGCCGGCGAGGATCGACTGCGTGACGATGCGCTGCCGCCACGCCCGCGGCATGCCCTCGCCGTCGAGCGCCGCCTCCAGCCGGTGCACCGCGAGCGGACGGTAGTAGCCGCCGCGGATGTCGTCCTCGCGCGTCCACACCACCTTGACCGCGCGGTCGAGCGCCTTCGCCGCGTGCGCCGCCTCGACGACGAAGTCCGAGGCGATGTTCGCCCGCCGGCCGAAGCCGCCGCCCAGAAAGGTGGTGTGGATCGTCACCTGCTCAGGGCTAAGGCCGAAGATCTGCGCCACCCGTCCCTGGTCGACGGTCTGGAACTGCGTCCCCGTCCACACCTCGCACCCCTCGGCGGTGCGGCGGACGGTGCAGTTCTCGGGCTCCATCGGCGCGTGCGCCAGGTAGGGCACCGCGTATTCGGCGACCACGGGCGCCGCGCCGAGGGCCGCCCCGGCGTCGCCGGCGGCGGCGGCCTCTCTGCCGGCCGATCTCGCCTGCTCGCCGTAGCTCGCCCGCAGCTTCGCCGTGTCGGTGCCGGCGTGCGGGCCGCCCTCCCACTCGACGACGAGCGCGTCGCGGCCGCGCTTGGCGGCCCAGAAGTGATCGCCGGCGACGGCGACGCCGGAGGGGATCTCGACCACGGCGCGCACCCCGGGGACGGCCTTCGCCGCCGTGGCGTCGAAGCGCTTCACCCTGCCGCCGAAGGTCGGCGGATGGGCGACCACCGCGGTGAGCATGCCGGGGAGCCTGACGTCGATGCCGAACTGCGCCCGGCCGGTGATCTTCTCGGGGGTGTCCAGGCGGCGGGTGGGCCGGCCGATGACCTTCCAGTCCCTGGGGTCCTTCAAGGCGACGCTCGCCGGCGGCGGGAGCGCGGCGGCCGCGGCGGCGAGCGAGCCGTAGCTGGCGCGCTTGCCGGCGCCGACGACGAAGCCCTTCTCCGTCCGGCAGTCGGCGGGCGCGACGCCCCACGCCGCGGCGGCCGCGGCGACGAGGAGGGTGCGCGCCACGGCGCCGACCTGGCGATAGCGGTCGAGCTCGGACCAGGTCGTCGTCGAGCCGCCGGTCATCTGGATGGGGAAAGCGGTGTGGCGGTAGACCGTCGCCGCCGGCGCGTGCTCGACTCGGATGCGGCTCCAGTCGGCGTCGAGCTCCTCGTTGACCAGCATGGGGAGCGTCGTCCAGATCCCCTGCCCCATCTCCGAGTGGGCGAGGAGCACGGTGACGCTGTCGTCGGCGCCGATGCGGAGGAACGCGTTGGCGGCGGGGAGGGCCGGCGGCGGCGCAGGCGCCGCCTGAGCGTAGGCCGCGCGGCGCAGGCTCGCGGGCACCAGGAAGCCGACGACGAGGCCGCCGCCCACGGCCGCCGAGGTCTGCAGGAAGGCGCGGCGCGAGAGGTCCTTGGGAGGGCTCATGGTCAACCCTCCGCCCGCTCGCCCATCATCTCGGCGGCCCGGTGCACGGCGCCGCGGATGCGCTGGTAGGTGCCGCAGCGGCAGATGTTGCCGCTCATCGCGGCGTCGATATCAGCGTCGCTCGGCTTCGCCTTGGCCTGGAGGAGCGCCACCGCCGAGAGGATCTGGCCGGACTGGCAGTAGCCGCACTGCACGACGTCGACCTCCGCCCACGCCCGCTGCACCGGGTGGTCGCCATGGGCGCTCAGGCCCTCGATCGTGGTCACCGCGCGGCCCGCGACGGCGGCGGCCGGGCGCACGCACGAGCGCACCGGCTGGCCGTCGACGAGCACCGTGCAGGCGCCGCACTGCGCCATCCCGCAGCCGAACTTGGTGCCCGTCATGCCGAGCACGTCGCGCAGCACCCAGAGAAGGGGCATGTCCTCCGGCACGGAGACCTCGTGCTCCTCGCCGTTCACCCTCAGCTTCATGGCGGTACCTCCGCGGGAAAGAGTACTACCAACCCTTGGGGTGTGTTGCCCTTTTGCCGTCTCATTTCAGAGCTCCCCCAGCCGGCGGTCGAAGTCGAGCTTGATCCCGGCGGCCGCGCAGGCCGCGATGCCGAGGCAGATGGCTTCATTGGGGCGCGATTTGTAGTTCGCCATGCCCATCTGCCGGAGAGTGGCGCCCGGATAGACCTCGATGACCTTCCCCGTGCCGCGCCCGCCGGGGAACGGCAGCACGCGATACCGATGCGACTCCCACAGGCGCGCGAGAAGTGCGTTCCCCAGGAGAGTCATCTGGAACGTCGCCTGGAACTTGTCCTTGAGAGGCGGCTGGCCGCCAGCCGCGATGTCGGTCGCGCGCTTGGTCCAAAGTCGCGCGCGATTGGCCCTAGGGCGCCATGCCTCAAACGGACGGAAGTCCAGCGGATCGCCGAGCGGCAGCCGTTGGGCGACGAACCAGCTGAAGGCCCTCCAGCCGCGGAACGCACCGTCCTCGTAGCCGGCGTCGGCAGCGAACTGCTCGTCTCGCAGGAGCGCGTCCGGGATGCAGAAAGGGAAGTCGAAGGCGGCGACGCGAACTTGGCGAGACAGCAACTCGTTGAGCAACTCCTTCGCGGTCCAGCCAGGCGGGTCATTGGGGGCGAGCAGACGCTCGTTCATCCCGACTGCGTCGATGCGGTAGCGGCGCCAGTCGATAGGGTTCGCGGCAATTGCGACGATCTTCCGGCACTGGTCGCGGGCGTGCCGGGGTGCGCCGAAGTCCACTCCAACAATGGCGTCGGAGGTATCGCGCATCCGCCACGTGGTCGCGGCCAAGGAAGCCTCGCCGCTCTCCGGTCGCAGGCTATCCGTCCTGCCGGCGAAGCACCGGGAAAGAGCGGCTCCCGACTTGGTCGCCGAGCCCGCGATGGGAGCCCGAGTCGCCGCCGCCTGCAAACGCTGACGCTGTATGCAGGGCTCGAAACTTTCGCATCTATTTCGCCTGCGCGAATGGATCGAGTACCGGTACGTCAAAGGACTTGAAGTCGCGCACGTTGCGGGTCACCACCGTCAGGCGGTACACCCGGGCGGTGGCGGCGATCATGGCGTCCTGGGCCAGCTGTAACGGGCTGCCTGCCATCAGCCGTGCCCACTCACGGAAGACTCGACCATCCATCGGCAGGATCCCCTCCCAGTCT
>DATBQN010000268.1:0-6368 GCA_036560825.1 Thermoanaerobaculia bacterium | reverse complement strand
CGCGCCGCGGAGGTCCCCTCATGCCCTGGATCGCTCTCGGCGCGCTCGGCGCCGCCCTCGCCGTCGCTGCCGGCGCCTTCGGCGCCCATGCCCTCGCGGCGCGCCTCGACGCGCACCATCTCTCCCTCTGGGAGACCGCGGCGCGCTACCTCATGTACGCCGCCCTCGGAATCCTCGCCCTGGGCCTGGCCGCCCGGCAGTCGCCGGCCCGCGGCTTCGGCCCCGCCGGCTGGTGCCTCCTCGCCGGCGCCCTCCTCTTCAGCGGCACCGTCGGCATGCTCGCCCTCGGAGGACCGGGCTGGCTCGGCGCCGTCACCCCGATCGGCGGCCTCCTCCTGATCGCCGGCTTCCTCCTCTTCGCCTGGGCGGCGCTCCGGCCGTAGCGGGCGAGGCCCGCCCGCAGACGAGGCCCGCCCGCGTTGCGCCCTCCCCGCCCGAGCGGCTACGATGCTCGGGCGCGCGCGAGGAGAGAGCGAATGTCGAACGCAGTTTTCCAGACCCCTGGCCAGATTCCCGGCCCGGCGAACGAGCCGGTCAGGTCCTACGCCCCGGGCTCGCCCGAGCGGGCCTCCATCCGGCGGCGGCTGGACGAGATGTTGGGCGAGGAGGTCGAGATCCCGCTCGTCATCGGCGGCCGCGAGGTGCGGACCGGCGACACCGCGAAGGCGGTCTGCCCGCACGACCACGGGCACGTCCTAGCCATCTACCACCAGGCGGGCGCCAAGGAGGTGGCCGCCGCCGCCGCCGCCGCGAAGGAGGCCTGGCGCGAGTGGTCCGAGCTCCCCTGGGAGGACCGCGCGGCGGTCTTCCTGCGCGCCGCCGACCTCCTCGCCGGCCCCTGGCGAGACACCGTCAACGCCGGCACCATGCTCAACCAGTCGAAGACCGTCTTCCAGGCGGAGATCGACTCCGCCTGCGAGCTCGCCGACTTCTGGCGCTTCAACCCCTACTACGCGCGGCACATCTACGCCGAGCAGCCCCTGCACTCGCCGGCGCCCACCTGGAACCGCGTCGAGTACCGGGCGCTCGAGGGCTTCGTCTTCGCCGTGACGCCGTTCAACTTCACCTCGATCGGCGGCAACCTGCCGACGGCGCCGGCGCTCATGGGCAACACCGTCCTCTGGAAGCCGGCCTCGAGCTCCGTCTTCTCCAACTACCAGATCTTCCGCGTCCTCCAGGCCGCCGGGCTCCCGGACGGCGTGATCAATTTCCTCCCCGGCCGGGCGAGCAAGGTGGGCGATCCCGTGCTCGACCATCCCGACCTCGCCGGCATCCACTTCACCGGCTCGACGCCCGTCTTCCAGCAGATGTGGAAGACGCTGGGGGACAACATTGCGAAGTACCGCTCCTATCCGCGGGTGGTGGGGGAGACCGGCGGCAAGAACTTCGTCCTCGCCCACGCCTCGGCCGACCCCGCGGCGCTCGCCACGGCGCTCGTCCGCGGCGCCTTCGAGTACCAGGGGCAGAAGTGCTCCGCCGCCTCGCGCGCCTACGTGCCGCGCTCGCTCTGGGGCGGGCTCAGGAAGCGGCTGGAGGAGATGATCGGGTCGATCCGCATGGGAGCGCCGACCGACCTCCGCAACTTCATGGCGGCGGTGATCGACGAGCATTCCTTCGACCGCATCATGGAGTACGTCGACTACGCCAAGGGCTCGCCCGACGCCGAGATCCTCCTCGGCGGCAACGGCGACAAGTCGAAGGGCTATTTCATCGAGCCGACCGTGGTCGTCGCCAGGGACCCGCGCTTCCGGCTGATGAAGGAGGAGATCTTCGGGCCGGTGCTCACCGTCTTCGTCTACGAGGACGGCGACCTCGACGAGACGATCGAGCTCGTCGACACGACCTCCCCCTACGCGCTGACGGGAGCCATCTTCGCCGAGGACCGGCAGGTGATCTCCCGGCTCACCCGGCAGCTCCGCCACGCGGCGGGGAACTTCTACATCAACGACAAGCCGACGGGAGCGGTCGTCGGCCAGCAGCCCTTCGGCGGCGCCCGCGCCTCGGGAACCAACGACAAGGCCGGCTCGCCGGCGAACCTGATGCGCTGGACCTCGCAGCGCGCGATCAAAGAGAACTTCGTCCCCCCGAAGGAGTTCCGCTACCCGCACATGGGGGAAGAATAGTTGAGAAGGATCGGCCTCACAGTTGCGATGAGGCATAACCTCTCCATCGTCATCCTGAGCGCAGCGAAGGATCTGGGCGGGGGGTTTTCGAACAGCTCGACAGAATCTCCTGTTTAGAACGCCCTTCCCCCAGATCCTTCGCTTTGCTATCCAGAAACGTGCTACTGCTGGGTAGTCCTCCACCGGCCTTCGGCGGCACTCCTTGCCCCTGTCGTCCTGAGCGGGAGCGAAGGATCGGGTGGGCGGGTGGCGCGCGGACGAACCGATCTCGCGCCGCCCCCCGCCCGATCCTTCGCTCCCGCTCAGGATGACAATGCAAGGGGAGATGCTCCTTTCATCCTTCGTGGCCGGCGGCAGCCGGTGATCAACTCAGGATGACAAGGCTGGAGGGTGTGCCCGCGACCTAGAGTTCGCTCGCTCGGCTCGTCGCGGAGAATCTCCACCTCTCACCCCCACATCATCTTGCCTGGCCCCTGTTCGAGGAAGAGGTCGGTGTAGAGCTCCGCGCCGGGCTTGACGGCGTACTTGTCGAGGTCGGTCACCCCTTCCGCCGCCAGCACCTCGTCGTCGACGAAGAAGTTGCCGGTCGTCGTCCTGCTGTCCCGCAACAGGATGGCGCGGGCGGCGTCGCCCATGATGTCGGGCTTGCGGCAGTGCTCGGTGGGCACCAGGCCGCCCAGCATGGCGAGGGCGGCGGTGGCGATCACGGTGCGCGGCCAGAGGGCGTTGACGGCGATGCCGTCGCGCTTGAACTCCGCCGCCATCCCCAGCACGCAGAGGCTCATGCCGTACTTCGAGAGGGTGTAGGCGGTGTGGTGGGCGAGCCACTTGGGGTGGAGGTCGAGCGGCGGCGAGAGGGTGAGGATGTGCGGGTTGGCGGCGCGCTTCAGGTGCGGGATCGCGGCCTGCGAGCAGGCGAAGGTGGCGCGGGCGTTGACCGACCACATGAGGTCGAAGCGCTTCATCGGCGTCTCCAGGGTGCCGGTCAGGTTGATCGCGCTGGCGTTGTTGACCAGCACGTCGAGGCCGCCGAAGCGCGCCACCGTCGCCTCGATCGCCCGCTGCACCGCCTCGTCGTCGCGCACGTCGACCTGGAGCGGCAGCGCCCTGCCGCCGGCGGCCTCGATCTCGGCGGCGGCGGTGTGGATCGTCCCCGGCAGCTTGGGGTTCGGCTCGGCGGTCTTCGCGGCGATGGCGACGTTGGCGCCGTCGGCCGCCGCGGCGAGCGCGATCGCCTTGCCAATGCCGCGGCTGCCGCCGGTGATGAACAGGGTCTTTCCACGCAGGTCCGCCATTCGGGTCGTCCTCCTCGTATCCCGGCTCGTCTCCGTCGGGGAACAAGGAGTAGTCTATCCCCATGGACGAGCTCATCCAGGACCTCCGCTTCGGCCTGCGCCTGCTCCTCGCGCGGCCGGCCTTCACCGCCGTGGCGGTGCTCTCGCTGGCGCTGGGGATCGGCGCCAACACGACCATCTTCAGCCTCGTCGACGCCCTGCTCCTGCGCACCCTGCCGGTGGCGCACCCCGAGCGGCTGGCGACCGTCTACACGGTCGACGAGAAGAACCCCGGGCTGGTCCCCTCGTCGCACCTCAACTGGCGCGACCTGGCGACCGGCAACCGCTCCTTCGCGGGCGTCCTCGGCTACGACTGGGTGGCGATGAGCGTGGCGACGGGGAGCGGCGAGCCGAAGGTCCTCTTCGGCCAGCTCGTCTCGGGCAACTACTTCGACGTCCTCGGGGTCGGCGCCGCCCTCGGCCGCACCTTCACCGCCGAGGAGGACGCCCGCGGCGCCGGCCGCGCGGTCGCCGTCGTCTCCGACCGCTTCTGGCGCGGCCGGCTGGGCGCCGCGCCCGCCGCGGTGGGGAGCACGATCCTCGTCAACCGCCATCCGGTGACCGTCGTCGGCGTGGCGCCCGCCGAGTTCACCGGCACCGACGTCGGCGTCACCCCGGAGCTGTGGATGCCGATGGCGGTCAACCGCATCGTCCGTCCGAACCATGATCTCAACTGGTACGAGACCCGGCGCGGCCTCTTCATCTTCGGCATCGGGCGCCTCAAGCCCGGCGTCACCCTCGCCCGGGCGCAGGCCGAGGCGACCACCCTCTCGCGCCGCCTCCAGCAGGAGTACCCCGACGACGACCGTGGCCGCAGCTTCCGCCTGGTGCCGCTGTCGGAGGCGACGCTCCCGCCCGGTCTGCGCGGCGGGGTGGTCGCCGTCTCGGGCCTGCTGGCGACCGTCGTCGGCCTCGTCCTCCTCATCGCCTGCGCCAACGTCGCCAACCTCCTCTTGGCGCGCGCCGCCGCCCGGCGCAAGGAGATCGCGGTGCGCCTGTCGATCGGCGCCGGCCGCGGCCGGCTGATCCGCCAGCTCCTCACCGAGAGCGTCCTCCTGGCGCTCTTGGGCGGCGCCTGCGGCCTCCTCCTCGCCGCTTGGGCGACCCGCGCCCTCGTCTCGGTCCTCGCCTCCCTGCCCTTCGGCGTCACCACCCATCTCGACCTCGGGCTCGACCCGCGGGTCCTCCTCTTCACCCTCGCCCTCTCGCTCCTCACCGGCCTCGTCTTCGGGCTCGTCCCCGCCCTCCAGGCGTCGCGGCCGGAGCTCGTCGAGGCGCTCAAGAGCCAGGCCGCGCCGCCGGGCAAGGGCGGCCGGCGCCTGACCGGTCGCAACCTCCTGGTCGCCGCGCAGGTCGCCCTCTCGCTCGTCGCCTTGATCGTCGCCGGGCTCTTCCTGCGCAGCCTGGGAGCCGCCCAGCGGACCGATCCCGGCTTCGAGACCCGCCGGCTCCTCACCGTGAACCTCGACCTCGACCTCGGCGGCTACGACCCGGCGCGCGGGCAGGTCTTCCTGCGGCAGCTCCTCGAGCGGGTGTCGGCGGTGCCCGGTGTGCTCAGCTCCACGGTCGCCCAGGCCGGGCCCCTGCAGGGGAGCTTCCTGCGCTCGGTCTTCCTCGAGGGCCAGGACGCGAGCAAGAACGGCACCCTGATCGAGGTCAACGGCGTCGGGCCGGGCTACTTCGCGACCCTGGGCGTGCCGGTCGTCCGCGGGCGGGCGCTGGCCGAGACCGACCGCCAGGGGGCGCCCCCGGTCGTCGTCGTCAACCAGACCATGGCCGGCAAGCTCTGGCCCGGCAAGGACCCCATCGGCCGCCGCTTCCGCTTCTTCGGCGACAAGTTCCTCGTCGAGGTGGTGGGGGTGGCGAAGGACGTCAAGTACGACACCCTGGGCGAGGACCCGCAGCCCTATATCTACCTGCCCCTCGCCCAGCGCTACGCCGGAGGCCTCACCCTCATCGCCCGCACCGCCGGCGACCCGGCGGCGGCGCTGCCGACCGTCGAGCGCGAGGTGCGCGGGATGGACAAGGATCTCCCCGTGACCAACGTCGCCACCGTCTCGCGCGTGCTCTCGGACGGCCTCTGGGCGCCGCGCGTCGGCGCCTCGCTCCTGGGGATCTTCGGCTTCCTGGCGCTGGCGCTGGCCGCGGCGGGGATCTACGGGGTGACCTCCTTCTCGGTCGCCCGGCGGTCGCGCGAGATCGGCATCCGCATGGCGCTCGGGGCGCGGCGGGACACGGTGCTCGGGATGGTGCTCGGCCAGGGGATGGCGGCGGTGGGGGTCGGCCTCGCCGCCGGCATCCTGGCGGCCGCCGCCGTCAGCCGCCTCGCCGCCGGCCTGCTCTTCGGCATCAGTCCGACGGACCCCCTCGCCTTCAGCGTCACCTCGCTGCTCCTCGCCGCCGTGGCGCTCGGCGCCAACTTCGTGCCCGCGCGGCGCGCCACCGCGGTCGACCCGGTGACCGCGCTGCGGCAGGAATAGGGCCGGAGGAGGGGCAGCCCGGGGCAGAGGTCCGACGTCCCCGGCGGCGGTTTCTAGAGTGCCGCCGTCCCCGGCGGCACCAGGCGGTCGACCGCCGCGGCCTCGTCGTCGGACACCGTCACCGCGAGGGCCTGCAGGCTGTCCTCGAGCTGCTCCAGGGTGCGCGGGCCGATGATCGCCGAGGTGACCGCCGGATGGCGCAGCACCCAGGCGGTGGCGAAGCGGGCGAGCGGCACGCCCTTGGGCTCGACCACCTTCCACAGCTCGTCGACGACCGCCCTGCGCCGCGCGAACTTGGGGTTGTCGAGGTCGCCGATCCACTGCTTGGCACGCGCCGTGTCCCGCGGGTTGCCCTGGCGGTACTTGCCGGAGAGCCAGCCGCCCTCGAGCGGGCTCCAGACGATGTTGCCCATGCCGAGGCGCATCGTCAT
>DATBQN010000267.1:0-3234 GCA_036560825.1 Thermoanaerobaculia bacterium | reverse complement strand
CCGAAGGGGTGTCCGGCGCGCTGGCCGCCGCCGGCTTCGCCGGGGCCGGCGCCGGCGCGGCCGGGCTCTGAGGAGTCGAGGAGGAGGCCGTCGGGGCGCTCGCGCACCCGCAGACGCCGGCGAGGACGAGGAGCGCGAGGGCGCTCCGGACTCTCTCGTGCATGATGTACCTCGCGGTTGGTCCTGCGCGCGCGGGATGGTAACACTACCTCCAGACTTGACAAGGGACGGGCCGGAACCAGAGAGTGGGGGGCGGCGTCGATCCGACGCTCTTGGAGGGAGCTGCATGTCCGAGCTGGTGCTGATCGTGGACGACGAGCCGGGGATCCTGACCACCCTGGGCGGCATCCTCTCCGACGAGGGGTACGCCACGGTGTCGACGACCTCCGGCGCCGAGGCGCTGTCGCTCTACGAGGAGCGGCGGCCGGCCCTCGTCTTCCTCGACATCTGGCTCGCCGACCGCGACGGCCTGGAGACGCTCCAAGCCCTCCGCGAGAGCGATCCCACCGCCGCGGTCATCATGATGTCCGGCCACGGCACCGCGGCGACCGCGGTCCGCGCCATCAAGATGGGCGCCTTCGACTACCTGGAGAAGCCGCTCTCCTATCGCCGCGCGGTCGAGGCGGCGGCGGGCGCCCTCTCCTACCGGCGCTCGCTCGCCGACGGCGAGCTCGCGGGCTCGCCCGCCGACCGGCGCGGCCGCAGCGGACGGAGTGGGCGGAGCGAGCCCGAGCGGACCTTCTCCCCGCCGCCGCCCCTGCCGCTCCTCGCCCCCAGCGGCCGGCGCCAGCGCACCCTCGCTCACGGCACCGTCGTCTACGGCCACGGGCTCCACTCCGGGCAGCGCACCGGCATGTCGCTGCAGCCGCTGCCGCCCGCCAGCGGCGTCCACTTCGTCACCCTGCCGACCGGCCGCGAGATCCCCGCCCACGTCGCCGCGGTCGCCGACACCGACTACGCGACGACGCTCGCCGCCGACGGCGAGAGCATCCGCACGGTCGAGCACCTGCTCTCGGCCCTCCACGCCTACGGCGTCGGCAACCTGCTGATCAAGGTGCACGGCGAGATCCCGGTGATGGACGGCTCGGCGCTGGAGTTCTGCAAGCTCCTCGAGGAGGTGGGGCTCGAGGAGCAGGCGGAGGGGGGCCAGGAGATCGTCATCGACCGCCGGTACGAGGTGAGCGATGGGAAGAATGGCGGCGAGAAGCTCCTCGCCATCGAGCCCGCCGAGGGCTTCTCGGTCTCCTACCTCCTCCGCTACCCGCCGCCCCTGGGCGAGCAGTACTTCGAGTTCACCCTCGCCGACCCGGAGACCTACCAGCGCGAGATCGCGCCGGCGCGGACCTTCGGCTTCATGAAGGATCTCAAGATGATGAACGAGCTGGGCCTGGGCTCCGGCGGCCGGCTCGACAACTTCATCCTGGTGGGCGAGGACGAGATCGTCAACACCGAGCTCCGCTTCCCCGACGAGTTCGTCCGCCACAAGATCCTCGACATCCTGGGCGACCTCTACCTCCTCGGCTATCCCATCCGCGGCAAAGTCACCGCGCGCCTGACCGGCCACCGCGACAACATCGCGCTCCTGAGGAAGATCGTCGCCGGCGGGTGAGCCCTCAGCGCCGTGGCCCGGGCCCTCCGCGCGGCGCCTGCGAGTCGCACCGAACGCCGAGGGGCCGGCGCGGTCGTCCGGGCGCGTCAGCCGTGATACACTGTCCGTAACACGGAGGACCTCAGAGATGGCCACCGTTCGACTGGATGTCACTACCGAAGCGGCACTGAAGCGCCTGGCGACGCGCCGAGGGCAGACGAAGTCCGAGGTGATCCGCGATGCGATCGCCCGTCTTGCCGACGAAGAGGTAGAGCCGCTCTCGGCTTTCCAGCGGCTGCAGCCTTTCGTGGGAATCGTCGACAGCGGCGGCAGGCAACTCTCCACCGAGACGGGTAGGCGACTGCGCGAGATGCTGCAGGAGAGGCAGCGTGCGCGCCGTTCTGGTTGACACGGGACCTCTGGTGGCCCTCCTGGACCGCAGCGACGGCCATCACGAGGCGATCGCGGGCGCTCTCCAAACGATACAGGACGAGCTGGTCAGCGTCTGGCCGGTCCTGGTCGAGGCGATGTACCTGCTGTCCTTCGACTGGCGGGCGCAGAAGGCGCTGTGGGAGATGCTCGAGGTCGGCGCCATTCGACTCCTCCCTCTGGATGAGACCGACGTCCCGGAGATGAAGGGCCTGATGGAGAAGTACCGGGACCTTCCGATGGACCTCGCCGACGCAGCTATGGTCCGCGTAGCGGACCGCGAAGGCATCCGGCGCGTGCTGACTCTGGACCACAAGGATTTCAACGTCTACCGGCTGTCGCGCAAGGGTCGCTTCACGTTGCTGCCTTGAGCAGCGACTCAAGGCGGGCAGGTCCCGGCGCTCAGCGGTTGAACGCGTCGTCGTCCTCGGGCGGCGGCGAGACGTAGGCAGGCTCCGGGGCTCTGGGCGGGGCCTCGAATGCGGCCTCAGCCCGCGGCTCGGGGTCGAAGGGCTGCGCCTGCTCGCTGGGGCCTTCGCTCCCGGTGGCCTCCACGGTCCCGCCTTCGCCGCCGCCCGGCCGCTTGCCGCGGCGCCGACGGCTGCGGCGCTTCTTGCGCGGTCCGGTGCCGCCTTCGGGTGCCTCGCCGTTTCCGACGGTCCCTTCTCCGGGGACGGCGGAGGGCTCGCGCCCATCGAGCTCGGCCCGCTCGAAGGACCTACCCTCATCCATCGACTCGACGTCCGGTGGCAGGACGCCCAACCCCGACGGCTGGCGCGGCTCGGCGAACGCTCCCGCCGTGGCGCCCTTCTTGCGGTTCTTCCCACCGCGGCGGCGCTTCTTGCCGCGCTTGCCGCCCCCCTCTTCGGCAGCCAGAGGTACCTGCGGCGCCACGGGTCCGCGGCCGCCTCCTGCGACTTGCTGGGCTCGCTGCGCGTGCGGCGGACGCGGGCCTCGCGGAGGCTGCGACTGCCGATCGGGCTGCCGCTCCCGAAACGCGGGCTGTGGCCGCCGGGATGGATGAGGATGCTGAGATCGCTGGGCGCGATGAAGGCCTTCCGGCGGCCCGACGTAGGGCGGCTCCTCGTCCTCGTTGACCTCGGCGACCTCCGGCGCGTTCGCGGGCGGCAGCACATCGGAGACGGAGATCGCCGGCCGCGCGGGCTTCTCCCGGCGGACCGGGGCCACCGGCTTCTCGCGATAGATCCAGTCGACCT
>DATBQN010000266.1:0-2831 GCA_036560825.1 Thermoanaerobaculia bacterium | reverse complement strand
AGAACCGCTCCGCGTAGTGGCTGTCCTTGCCGGGCCCGTAGACCACGTCGCCGAGATGAAAGAGGAAGGCCGGGTTCAGGCCGCCCGCTCCCACTCTGTAGTCCGTGGCCATCTCGTCGCCGATCAGCTCGGCTTCGTGGGCGTTGCCAGCGCCGCTGTCGCCGAGAGCCTGAAAGCGGATCTCCCCCACGTCCACGATCTCCTTGACGCCCTCCGCGCCGATCACGTCGGCGAGGGCGATCCGGCCGTCGCGAGCGATCGGCGGCAGGGGGCCGAGGTGCTGCTTGCTCCAGTCGACCATCCGGGTCACGCCGTGGATCGGCGCGCGCTGCGTTGGCGGGGCCGGCACGAAGAACGGGTGTGCGAACCGCTTGGCGGCATGCTGTGTGGACGCCATCTCTACCTCCTCTTGGGGACAGTGGGCGAGCTCTGTCGGTTGCGCACCGCAGGCTCCCCGTCTCCCTTGGAGAGACGGACGAGCGGAAGCACTTCCCTCACGGGAAGGCGCTCGAGAGGAAGCTCGAAGGCGCGCTCGAGGGGCCCCGAGGGCCTAGAGGAATCCGCCGAAGCAGTGAAAAAGGACGCCGCGGGAGCGCGCTACGGCCTCGCCGGCGCGAGGACATAGTCGTCGGGCTCGCGGGTCCCGCACGGCGTCGGCATGACGGACGCCGGCGATATTTCCCACGTCAGGCGTGGACCTCGATCTCGCGGACCTCGCTCTCCTGCAGGAGCTCGTCGCGAGCCGCCAGGTACTCGCGGATCGCGTCTTCGATGTTGGCGAGGGCCTCGGCTTCGGTCTCCCCTTGCGACCAGCAACCAGGAAGGCCCGGGACCGAGACGCTGTAGCCTTCCTCGTCGTGACGCAGCGCGACTTTGTACTTCATGTGGATCTCCTTGTTCGCAGCGGCATAGTCGGCGCTCCGCGGGTCGCCCGCCAGACCTACCGCCCCGCCGGCGCGAGGACGTAGGCGTCGGGCTGGCGGGCTCCGGCCTCCAGCGTCGAGGGGGCGAAGGTGGCGATCCAGAGGGGCATGAAGGCGGTGCCGTTGGTGGCGAGGCCCTGGTAGTCGCCGAGGAAGAAGCCGCCCTCGGTCATGGCGGCGAAGCGCACGTCCCAGGAGGCGGCGCTCAGGCGCTGGCCGCGGCCGAAGGTCTTCTTGCGCGGATCGCCGGAGGCGATGTACTCGTCGGCCAGCACCTGGGAGTTGCGCGCGCTGTTGCGCAGCGAGTAGTAGGCGATGCCGATGGCGCCGCGCGCGTTGGCGGCGACCGCCGGCGAGAAGCTCGGAGCCCAGTCCGGGCCGTCGGAGACGCGGCGGGGCGGGCTCCAGCCGCCGCGGCCGTCGGCCGAGACGGAGAGCGCGATCTGGTCGACGCCGGGGGTGAAGCGCTGGTCCTCCCACACCACGTAGACGGTCCCCTTGCGCGGGTCGACGGCGGCGGACGGCAGCCCCTCGCCGGTGCGCAGGCCGGACACCCCGACGACGACGCCGGTGGCGATCTCGACCGGCGCGCTCCAGGTGTCGCCGCCGTCGGTCGAGTAGGCGCTCTCGATCGAGCCCGGCGCCGGGCCGCCGCCCGGGAAGTGCAGCCAGACCGCGGTGACGACGCCGCCCGGACCGACGACCGGAATGATCCCGAGGTTCACCCCCTGCGGCTGGATGACGACCGGCGGGCCGAAGGTGGCGCCGCCGTCGCTCGAGCGCGCGATGACCTGGGGCTGCGGCTGGCTGGTGTCGCTGGGGGAGATGTCCCAGCCCACGTAGACGCGGCCGAAGAACGGGCTCCGCGGATCGCCGTCCACGGCGACGGCGTCCTTGTCGTCGAGCCCGCCCTGCGTCAGCTCGTGGACGAGAACCGGGTCCGCCCAGCTCGCCCCGCCGTCGGCGGAGACGGAGAGCGCGATGGCGCTCCGCGCGTCGGTCTCGTCGAAGGCGATGGAGGCGAAGTAGGCGCGGTGCGCGGGACCGAAGGCGAGCCAGGGATCGGAGGCGCGCTGGAACTCGCCGCCGGAGGCCTGCGTCAGGTGCGGCAGGAGCCCCTCGCCCCAGTGGCGGCCGCCGTCGGTCGAGAGCGCGTAGGTCAGGGCGCGGGCGCCGCCGTCGTCGAAGCGGTCCTCCTGATAGCCGCCGAGGAGCCGCCGGCCGTCCGCGGGATCGATGGCGAGGGTGGGCTCCGCCTCGGTCTCGGGCTGCGCGGCGCTGCCGGCGTCCGGCGGCAGGATGTCGAAGCTCACCCGCAGGTCGCGGGGGCCGGCGGGCTTCCGGCGCGGCGCGGTGGTCGGAGATGACGGCGATGTCAGAGGGCTCGTCGAGGCCGGCAGGCTGAGCAGGGCCTCCATGGCCGGGCTGCTCGACGCCGGCAGCACGCCGCCCGAGAAGCGCATCCCCGCCCGCTCGTGCTCGACGATCCAGCGGCTGCGGGAGAAGGTCTGCGACGACGGGGAGACGAGGGGGGCGCCGGCGACGAGCGCCGCGAAGGCGACGGCCGAGGCCGCGAGGGCCGCGGGGCCGGCGGGGCGAGGAGGTCGTGTCATGGTGGAACCGCTACTCGGCGCATCCTACCGCGAGGGACGAGGGCCGACGCGCGACAGCTAGCTCTGAGAGCCCGTCCGGCTGGTCTGATGCGAGGCATCGCTAGCGACGCATCTCGGGGGAGAATCCTGCGGAGTGGTTCAGGTTTTCTCGGCCTTCGGCCTCGGACTCCCGTGCTCTGGGAGATTGGTCGAGCCGGAGCCCAGGCGCATCGTCACCCGGTCAACGGAATCGTTTCTCTCGGCCAGGACCTCTGCTATCCGCTCCATCGATGCGAGCAGCACGCGGCCCTCGCTT
>DATBQN010000265.1:0-1669 GCA_036560825.1 Thermoanaerobaculia bacterium | reverse complement strand
CGCCGTTGCGCGTGCGCTGGTTGATCGCCTCGATCTTCTCGGCCGGCAGGAGCTGCGGCAGCGGGATGCCGTTGACCGTGGCGTAGCGCGGCAGCGGCACCATGGTGTCGCCGTGGCCGCCGAGCACGAAGGCGTCGACGTCCTCGACCGAGACGGCGAGCTCGGCGGCGATGAACCAGCGCATGCGCGCCGAGTCGAGGACGCCGGCCATGCCGAAGACGCGCTCGCGCGGGAAGCCGGAGACGCGCCGCGCCACCTCGCACATGGCGTCGAGCGGGTTGGTGACGATGATGAGGATGGTCTGCGGCGAGTGCTCGACCAGCCGCTCGACGACCTCCTTCAGGATGTCGGTGTTCTTGGCCAGCAGGTCGTCGCGGCTCATGCCGGGCTTGCGGGCGAGGCCGGCGGTCACCACACAGAGGTCGGAGCCGGCGGTCGGCGCGTAGTCGCCGCCCCCGGTGATCCGCGCGTTGAAGCCCATGATCGGCGCCGCCTCCATCATGTCGAGCGCCTTGCCGGTGGCGAGGTCCGCGGCGACGTCCACCATGACGACGTCGGCCAGCTCGTGCTCGGCGATCCGCTGCGCGGCGGTGGCGCCGACGTTGCCGGCCCCCACCACGGTCACTTTGTGCTGCATCGGAAAGATCTCCCGTCGACTGCGGCTGGATTGATTTTGCTTCGCGGCTAGCCCAGGTTCTCCACGATGGCGGCGGCGAACTCCGAGGTGCCGAGGAGCGTCGCCCCCTTCATCTGGCGCTCGAGATCGTAGGTGACGCGCTTCTCGGCGATGGTGCGGGCGAGGGCCGTCTCGACGGCGTCGGCCGCCTCGATCCAGCCCAGCCAGCGCAGCATCATGACGCCGGAGAGGATGAGCGAGCCGGGGTTGACGCGGTCCTGGCCGGCGTACTTCGGGGCGGTGCCGTGGGTGGCCTCGAAGACCGCCAGCCCGTCCCCCTCGTTGCTCCCCGGCGCCATCCCCAGGCCGCCGACCTGCGCGGCGAGCGCGTCCGAGAGGTAGTCGCCGTTCAAGTTCGTGGTGGCGAGCACCGCGTACTCCTCCGGGCGCAGGAGCGCCTGCTGGAACATCGAGTCGGCGATGCGGTCGTTGATCAGCACGCGGCCCGCCGCCGCCGTCCCCTCCGCGCTCCCCTCGACCGCCGTGCGGTCGCCGAACGTCTCGCGCGCCTCGAGGTAGCCCCAGTCCTTGAAGGCCCCCTCGGTGAACTTCATGATGTTGCCCTTGTGCACCAGGGTGACCGTCTTGCGGCCGTTGGCGAGCGCGTAGGCGATCGCCCGCCGCACCAGCCGGCGCGAGCCGGTCTCGGAGATCGGCTTGACGCCGATGCCGCTGTCGGGCCGCACGGTCTTGCCGAGGCCGGCGAGGAAGTCGATCATCTTCTTCGCCTCGGGCGAGCCCGCCGGCCACTCGATGCCGGCGTAGACGTCCTCGGTGTTCTCGCGAAAGATGACCATGTCGACGCGCTCGGGGTGGACGACGGGGGACGGCACGCCGGGGTACCAGCGCACCGGACGGACGCAGGCATAGAGGTCCAGGAGCTGCCGGAGGGCGACGTTCAGGCTGCGGATGCCGCCGCCGACGGGCGTCGTGAGCGGGCCCTTGAGCGCCAGCCGGTAGCGGCGGATGGCGTCGACGGTGGCGTCGGGGAGC
>DATBQN010000264.1:0-4664 GCA_036560825.1 Thermoanaerobaculia bacterium | reverse complement strand
GTCGGTCCCGACGTGGACGGCGCGAACGAACTCCATCGTCGGCTCGGCGGCGGCGTTGTGGCCGGGAAACGGCGTGCCGGCGAAGCTGAGGTTGCCATGCGAGGTGAAGTCGACGCCGTCGCTCGACGTGGCGTAGCGCAGGGCCTCGACGCGGAACCCGCTGCCGTCGAAGACCCAGAGGTGGAAGATCCGCGTCTGCGGGTCGTAGACGATGGTCGGGAAGAGCGAGTGGAGGTCGGCGGTGAAATCGGCGCCCAGCCGCACGCCGTCGAGCTTCACGCTGGTGAAGGCAAGGCCCGGAGCGGGCGGCGCGGCGGCGGCGGGAAAGGCGGCGAGGACGAGCAGCGTGAGACATGCTGCGGCAAGCGGCCTGCGGCACGAGCTCATGGTCTTCCTTTCCGTTGCGGCCCTTCAGTGTACTCCTTTGGCGGCCTGCGGCCGTGGTAGCGTTCCCGCGTCTCGTCCGCGCGGTGCCGTCGGAGGCAGCCATGCCGGTCTCGCAGGCCAACTCCAGGATCGTCTACGACGCCTTGAAGGCGTGCGGCATCCGCCTGCTCTCGGTGCTGCCGGAGACCTGGCTGGTCCACCTCGTCACCCTCGCCGAAGAGGATCCCGAGATGGTCCTCGTGCGCCTGGCCAAAGAAGAGGAGGGGGTGGGGATCTCGGCCGGGGCGCACCTCGCCGGCGTGCGCTCGGCGATGCTGCTGCAGAACCATGGCTTCCTGGCGAGCGTCAACGGCATCGTCTCGCTCGCCCAGCTCTACCGCATCCCGCTGCTCCTCCTGGTGAGCTACCGCGGCGGCTTCGGCGAGGAGCATCCCTGGCAGACCGAGGGGGGCGGGGTGACCGAGGCGGTCCTCGCCGCCCTCCGCGTCCCCTACCTCTCGCTCGACGCGCCGGAGCAGGTCGGCGCGCGGGTGCGCGAGGCGCAGACGCTCGCCGAGGCCAACCTGCGGCCGGTGGCGCTCCTGCTCTGCCGCGGCCTGATGTGGGAGGACGACTGATGCTCCGCGTCGAGGCCCTGCGCGCCATCTACCCCGAGCTCGCCTCGCGCGTCGTGGTCACCAACATGGGGGCGGCGCCGGCCGAGCTCTACTCGCTCGGCCACCAGCCCGGCTTCTTCTACGTCTGGCACGCCATGGGGCTCGCCTCCTCGGTGGGGCTGGGGATCGCGCTCGCCCGGCCCGAGCTGCAGGTCGTGGTGGTCGACGGCGACGGCTCGGTGCTCATGAACCTGGGGACCTTGACCACCCTCGCCCGCTACCGGCCGCCGAACCTCGTCCACCTGATCTTCGACAACGAGGTGCTGCTCTCCGTGGGCCGCAGCTTCACCACCGCGACGGCCACCGGCAGCGACCTCGCGGCCATCGCCGCCGCCGCCGGGGTGCCGCGGACGGCGACCGTGCGCACCGAGGACGAGCTGCGCGAGGCCTTCGCCGCGGCGCTCGCCGCCCGCGAACTCGCCGTCCTCGTCGCCAAGGTCGAGCCCCGCGGACCGTCCTCCTACTTCATCGACCTCCACCTGCTGGAGAACCGCTTCCAGTTCCAGCGCCACCTGAAAGGGCTCCGCCGCCCGGCCGCCGAGGAGAGCGCATGAACGTCCTGACCCGGCTCGTCGCCGAGCTCGCCGCCGGGCGGGTGCGGGTGATCGATCTAACCTCGCCGCTGTCGCCGGAGACGCCGGTCATCGGCCTGCCGCCGCAGTTTGCCTCCTCGCCGGGGCTGACCCTCGAGACACTGTCGCGCTACGACGCTCCGGGGCCGGGGTGGTACTGGAACGTCCTCCACCTGGGCGAGCACACCGGCACCCACTTCGACGCGCCCATCCACTGGGTGACCGGCAAGGACCTCCCCGCCAACGCCTGCGACACCATCCCCGCCGGCCGCTTCGTGGGGCCGGCCTGCGTCGTCGACATCGCCGCCGAGGTGGCGGCCGACCCCGACTTCCTCGTCACCCGCGAGCGTTTCCTCGCCTGGGAGAGCGAGCACGGCCGCATCCCGGCCGGCGCCTGGGTGCTCCTGCGGAGCGGCTGGAGCGCGCGGCGGACGCCCGAGGAGTTCCTCAACGTCGGCCCCGACGGGCCGCACAGCCCGGGCATGCGCAAGGACGCCTCGGAGTTCCTCGCCCGCGAGCGCGACGTCCTCGGCCTCGGCGTCGAGACGGTGGGCACCGACGCCGGCCAGGCGGGCGGCTTCGATCCCCCCTTCCCCAACCACACCCTCCTCCACGGCGCCGGCCGCTTCGGCCTGGCGAGCCTCTGCAACCTCGATCAGCTCCCGCCGACCGGCGCGGTGGTCATCGCCGCCCCACTCAAGATCGTCGGCGGCAGCGGCAGCCCCCTGCGCGTGCTGGCGCTGGCGCCGGGGCCAAGCCAGCAAAGCCCCTAAGGCGACGGCGCGAGGATCGTCAGCACCAGCAGGCGCTCGGTGCCGTTGTTGCGGATGCCGTGCGGCACCTCGGCGGGAGCGACGAGGAGGGTGCCGGCGCTCGCCGGCTCCTCGCCGTCCGCGAGGAGGAAGACGCCGCTCCCGGCGAGCACGTGGTAGACCTTGTCCATGCCGGCGTGGGCGTGCATGCGGTGCTCCTGGCCGGGCTCGAAGGCGTTGAGGCCCACGAGCAGGCGCTCGGACTGGAAGAGCGTGCTCTTGCCCATCCTCGCCGGATCGTAGACGGCGTGCTCCTCGGGGCGGATCGGCGTCGGATGGTCCATCGCGGGATGCTCCATCCGCGCCGCTACTGCGGGAACGCCCGCACGTCGATGAAGTTCTGGTTCTTGCCCGCCGGGTTGACATAGAGGTTGGTCCGGCAGGGCGCCGCGGCGCAGACGACGCTGGCGTCGGTCACCTCGAGCACGAAGGGCTGGTCGGTCATCGTCGCCGCGAAGAGCCAGAAATGGCCGTTGACCGGCGTCCCGTCGATGATCTTGACCGTCACCTCGACATTGGCGCTGTCGAAGAACCAGAAGTAGCCCGAGAGGTCGCTGAGCTTGACGGCGGCGGCCGGCTCCCCGCCGGTGACGAGGGTCGGCGAGACGACCGTCGCGCCGCGTAGCAGCGACACCCGGAAGCGGCCGTCCAGGAGGAGATCCGTCGGCTGCACCACCTCGAAGGAGACGGAGCTGCCGGCGAGCGCCACCTGATAGGTGCCGGCCGGCAGCACGCCGAGGTCGAAGTCCTGGGAGTAGGTCGCCGGCGGTGGCAGCGGGCTGACGATGTACGTCCCGCCGACGATCGTGAAGGTGTCGCCAGAGCGATCGACGCGGCTGAACGAGAATGGAAAAGTGGACGTCACCGCGGCATGAACCACGACGCGATCCTGGATGGTCGGTCGGCTGGGCGAGACGGTGAGCGTGGCGGTGACGCTGCCCTGGGCTCGCAATGCGGCGCCGGACGCGACGGCGAGCAGGAGCGCGAGGCGGATGGAGCGCTGGGCGACCATCGCTGATCCTCCGGTGGGATGGGCTCCCCTGGATCGGGGGCTGACGCTTCATGCTACAACAGCATGGAGCGGTCAGCCAAGCTGCCCCAGGAGCGGCCCCAAAAGCGGAATCCGGAGGTTGCCGGAGGCGCGATAGGCCACCGGGCCAGCCAGCTCCGCGAGGTCCAGGCCCGCGGCGAGCAGGGCCTCGACGCCGGCCGCGGCGATCGTCGCCGCGAGCGCCTCGCCCGGACAGGCGTGTCCGCCGGCGCCGAAGGTGAAGATGCGCCGGTCCTTGCGGAGCGCCTCGAACCGCTCGGGGTCCGGATTGGCGGCGGGATCGCGGTTCGCCGCCGCGAGGAGGACCAGGATGCCGTCGCCCTCGCGCATCTCGCGTCCCGCGACGACGCCGGTGCGGGCGAGGAAGCGGCGCGTGTTCTGCACCGGCGGATCGTAGCGGAGGACCTCCTGCACGACGGGCCGGAGAAAGCCCGCATCCGCCGCCACCCGCTCCCTCACGTCGGGCCGCGCGGCCAGCGCCCGCAGCGTGTTGCCGAGGAGACCGGCGGTCGCCTCGTGGGCCTGGAACAGGAAACCGATCCCGTTCGCCGCGACGGCGTCCGCGTCGTCGCGCCCGACGCGCGCGGCCTCTCGCGAGAGGACCGCCAGGAGCCCGCCGCTCGCTCCCTGCCCGCTCTTCTGCAGACGGCGAAAGAGCTCGAGGAGCTGGCCCGCCGCGGCCCTGCCCCGCTCGACCTCCTGGGGACCGGCGGTCGCCGCGAGGCAGCCCACGAAGTCGCTCGTCCACAGAGCCGCCTGCCGCAGCTCGCGGCGGGGGATGCCGAGCAGGCTCCCCAGGACGTGGACGGGGAGCCTGAAGGCGAGCTCCAGGATGGCGCCGGGGAGAGCGCCCGGCGCCATCTCGTCGAGCAGAAGCCGGGCGTACTCGCGGCTCGCCGCGGCGGCGCGCGGCTCGTCGATCGATCCCAGCGTCGCGGACACCGCCCCCTTGAACGGGCAGTGGCCGGCGCCGTCGTTCATGCGGACGAAGCGCCCGAACACCTCGGCCGCCGGCGAGCCCAGTAGCACCTTGGGCACCGGCTCGGCCGGCGGCCGCACCCGGCAGAGATCGCTGGTCAGCACGGCGGTCACGGCGGCAGCGCTCGCGGCGACCCAGAGCCCGAGCGCTTCGTCGCGGTAGAGCGGTCTCGCGGCGACCAGCTCCGCATAGTAGGGATAGGGATCG
>DATBQN010000263.1:0-1830 GCA_036560825.1 Thermoanaerobaculia bacterium | reverse complement strand
GATGCCGGCGGTGCCGCGGCGCTGGAAGAGGAAGAGGCCGATGAGGATGCCGATGGTGACGGGCACCACGAAGGGGTGGAAGATCGGCGTCGCGACCTCCAGGCCCTCGACCGCCGAGAGGACCGAGATCGCGGGGGTGATCATGCCGTCGCCGTAGAGGAGGGCGGCGCCGAAGAGGCCCATGGTGATGAGGATCCAGCCATGGCGGGTGCGGCCGAGGGCCTTGCGCACCAGGGCCATGAGGGCGAGGATGCCGCCCTCGCCGCGGTTGTCGGCGCGCAGCACGTAGACGTGGTACTTGAGGGTGACGACGATCAGGAGCGACCAGAAGATGAGGGAGAGGACGCCGTAGACGTTGGCCGGCGTCGGCGGCACCGCGTGCTCGCCGTGGAAGCACTCCCGCATCGAATAGAGGGGGCTCGTCCCGATGTCGCCGTAGACCACACCGAGGGCGGTGAGGGCGAGGAGGGCGAGGCGCTTGCCGTGCGGGTGCTCGCGGGCGTGGCCGCCCTCGCCGGGCCCCTGGCGGCGGATGATGTCCCCCGGATCGCCGTCGTGGTCTTCGCGCTCCCGGCGCCCGGGAGCCGCCAGGCTCGCAGGGCCTGGCGGGCTCGCAGGGGCCGGCGAAGGGCTTCGCGGCGGCTCAGCGGTTGGATCCGACGACACGGGGAGAGGCGGATCGAGGTCGGTGGGCTTCATGACGCTGCGCGCGGCGGGAGGCGCGGGTAGACTCTGGCTTGGGACAAGCTTGTGAAACCTATCACAGCTCACCGAACCGCCTCGGGAGGCACCCGCGAGGACGGTCTGCAAGACGAGCGCCACGGCGGTCCCGCAGGTCCGCCGCGATGGATCGTCTCCACCGCCCGGCTCCTCCTCGGGGTCTTCTTCCGCGACGTCGAGGTCGCCGGCGCCGACCGCGTGCCGGCCGGCCGGCCGCTGCTGCTGGTGGCGAACCACGTCAACGGCCTGATCGACCCCGTCCTCATCCTCGGCACGCTGCCGGTCGCCCCCCGCTTCCTCGCCAAGAGCACGCTCTGGAGGATCCCCGTCCTCTCCTGGCTCCTCGATCGGGCGAGGGCCCTCCCCGTCCATCGCCGCCAGGACGAGGGCGGCGAGACGGCGAGCAACGACGGGATGTTCGCCGCCTGCTTCGACGAGCTCGCGGCGGGCGGCGCGATCGCCGTCTTTCCCGAGGGCACGAGCCACAACGAGCCGGCCCTGCGGCCCTTGAAGACCGGCGCCGCGCGGATCGCCCTGGGCGCGGAGAGCTCGCGCGGGCCGCTCGGGGTGGCCATCGTCCCCGTCGGCCACACCTTCGACGCTCGCGGCCGCTTCCGCTCGGGGGCCCTGGTGACCGTGGGCCCGCCATTCGATGCGTCCCCCGAGCTCGCCCTCTACGCGACCGATGCGGACGGCGCCGTCCGCGCGCTGACCGCCCGCATCGACGCGGCCCTCCAGGCGGTGACGCTCAACTACGCCTCCTGGGACGAGGCCCGCCTGATCGCCCGCGCCGCCGACCTCTACGCCCGCCCGAGCCTCGACGTCCCGCGCTACCGGACGCGGGAGGAGACCTTCGCCATCCGCCGCGCCATGATCGACGGCTACCGCGACCTCGCGGCCCGCTTCCCCGAGCGCACCGAGGCCGTCGCCGAGGCCGTCCAGCGCTACGACCGCCTGCTGCGGGCCCTCCACCTCAAGGACGAGCAGGTCGCCGCCGCCTACCCGCTCCCCTCCGTCGCCCGCTTCGCCGGCGCGACCCTGCTGCGGATGCTCGTCTGGCTCCCCGCCGCCCTGGCGGGAAGCCTCCTCAACATCATCCCCTTCTACCTC
>DATBQN010000262.1:0-7677 GCA_036560825.1 Thermoanaerobaculia bacterium | reverse complement strand
CGCCACAGGACGAGACCTTCGTCTCGCGGCTGCAGCGGGCGCTGGACGCGCGCTACGGCGCGGCCTTCGAGATCGTCAACCTGGCGATCTTCGCCTACGACACCCGGAACGAGCTCGACGCGCTCGCCGAGGACGGCCTCGCGTACCGGCCGGGGCTCGTCGTCGTCCAGTTCTACATGAACGATCTCTCTCTCGCGCCGCCGCCCACAAAGGCCGCCGCGGCGGCGAGCTGGAGCGACCGACTGACCGCGGTCAAGAACCGGGTGCTGTTCAGCTCCGCCCTCTATCGCCGTGCCCATCAGGCGGTGACTGGACTCGGGTACCTCCTCTTCCACGACGCGCGGCGCCGCTATTTCGCCGGCACGCTGAACACCGACGAGCCGCGGGCCGACCGCGACTACCTCGCGGCGCGGCCAGATGACCGCGCCGTCCCTACCTTCGCGGCGCTCGCCTCGCTCGCCGACTTGGCCCGCCGCCATGGGGCGCGGCTGCTGGTGGTGATCTCCCCGGACGAGGTCCAGCTCTTCGATCGCCGCTACGACCTCATCAACCAGCGGGTGGGGACCTTCTGCCATCGTCAGGGGATCGAGGTCTTCGACGCGCTGCCCGCCCTCCGCGCCTCGGCCAGCCGGACGGCGCTCTTCTATGATGGGGTCCATTACAGCGAGCGAGGCCATGCGCTGATGGCGCGCCTCCTGTTCACGGAGCTGGTCCGCCGCAGGCTGCTGCCCGTCTGAGGAGCGAGCGATGAGTTGGAGACGGCGGCTGCGCGCGATCGCCTCGAGGCTCGGGCTCGAAGGCGCTTACGACCGGTCGAAGAAGATCGCCGGGCTCGATCCGCGCCGCCTGCTGCGAGCGGCGCGCTACCGGCGCTGGAACCGCGGGGCCGCGGACGACGAGATCGTGCTGCGCCCCGGGCTTCGCCTGCGCATCGATCCGAGCTCCCGCGAGCCTTTCGAGCACTTCTGCTTCAGCTCGCTCGAGATGGCCGACGAGCTCGACGCCTTTCTCCGCCAGGCGACCCGGTTCGACCGCTTCCTCGACGTCGGCGCCTGCCACGGGATCTTCTCCCTCGCCTTCGTCCATGGCCGGCCGCAGGCGCGGGCGCTCGCCGTGGAGCCGTCGCCGGCCGCCTTCGAGATCCTCGCCGGCAACGCGGCGCGGAACCGCGCCGCCAACCTGGCCATCGCCCAGACCGCCCTCGGCGCGGGCGCCGGCGCGGTGCGGATGCGCCGGAGCTGGCACCATCTCGAAGCGCTCGGAGAGCGCGAAGCGGATGCCGAGGCAGTCGCCGTATGCGTGCAGTCGATGGACGACTTCTGCGCCGAGCGCGGCTTCCACCCCGACGTGATCAAGATCGACGTCGAAGGGTTCGAGCACGCGGTGCTGCTGGGAGCCCGAGCCGTGCTGGAGCGGAAACGGCCCTATCTCTTCCTCGAGGTCCATCCGCGCCGCCTCGCCGAGCTCGGGAGCTCGACCTCCGACCTTGCCGCCCTCCTCACCGAGCACCGGTACCGGTTCCAGGCGGTGAGCGGACGAGCGATGAGCCTCCCCGGCTTCGTCTCGCGGGACGGCGTGTTCCGTGTTCTCTGCGCGCCTCTCTGACCGCATTCTCCTGATCTCCCGATTTGGCCCACATGCTGCGCACGCTCCTCGAGAGGCTCAGCCGTGGCCGGGTGGTGCGTCGCCGGCTGCCGCCCGAATTCGGCGGGCTGCCGCTCTTCGTCTCCCCGGACGCGTCGCTCAAGCTCTGGCGCCGCGACCTCCGGCGCGCCGACCCGCTGCTCTTCGCCCTCGCCGCTGAGCTGGTTCGGCCCGGCGCAGCGATCTGGGACGTGGGGGCGAACGTCGGGCTCTTCGCGCTCGCGGCGTCGTTCCGCGCCGGACCGGCGGGCAGCGTCCTCGCCGTCGAGCCCGACGCCTGGCTCGCGGCCCTCATCGAGCGGTCGATCCGTTCTCTCCCCGCCCACTGCGCTCCGGTCAGCGTCCTCTCCGCGGCCATCTCCGACGCGCCCGGCACCGCCGAGTTCGCCATCGCCGCGCGCGGCCGCGCCACCAGCCATCTCGCGAGCGTCGGCGGGTCGACCCAGAGCGGCGGCGCCCGCGCCGTCCGCCAGGTGCCGATCGAGACGCTCGACGGCCTGCTCGCCCGCTTCCCGGCGCCGCGGCTGCTCAAGCTCGACGTCGAGGGCGCCGAGGGGCGCTGCCTCGCCGGCGCCGGGCGGCTGCTCGCGGAGGTCCGGCCGGCGATGCTCTGCGAGGTCGCCGAGGAGAACGCCGCGGCGGTCGGCGGGATCTTCGCCGCCCAGGGCTACCTCCTGTTCGATGCGGAGGTGGCGGCTCCCGAGCGCCGGCCGATCGCGAGACCGGTGTGGAACACGCTCGCCCTGCCGTCCGAGCGGGCGGCGGAGGTCAGCGAGCCGGGCTGAAACGGCGGAGCAACCGGCGCCCCTCGCTCGCCGCCAGGTCGAGCGGGCCGCAGCGCCGGGCCGGAGCGCTGCGCAGCACCGCGGGCGAGCCCTCCTCCGCGTCGGATTCGCTCCTCGCATAGCCCGGCAGGAGCGCACGGATCGAGCGCACGAAGTGGAGGGCGACCGCGCCTTCCTCGTCCGGCCGCAAGGGAATGCGGACCTGGGCGGGATCGAGGAGCCAGCAGCCGGCGCGCTCGCCCAATAGAGCCCAGCAGGTCTGCTCGACCCATGGCGGCGCGAACCGGTAGGCCTCGCGGGCGAGGAACCACTCGACGAAATCGGCATCGCGGAGAGCTTTGCGGAAGAGGATGATCCCGCTGTTGACGCAGCGCGGGATGCGCAGCCGGCGGTCCTGCACCAGGTGCCAGGAGCGCAACGAGTAGGCGTTCTGGGTGTCGGCCATGAAGACGGCGCCGGCCTCGGGCGACGGGAAGCGGTAGAGGCCCGCGAAGCGGCGGAGGAAGAGCACGTCGGCGTCGCAGTAGGCGAGGGACTCGCCAGGCGCGAGGAGCGCGACGTCGACGAGCTTCAATGCGAGCGGGCTGGCGGCGCGAAAGGCGCGCGTCGCCGGGCGGCGCGCGAGGTGCTCGGCCACGCGCTCGTCCGCTTCGGACCGCGGGACGACCTCCGCTCCAGCAAGGATTGCGATCAGGCGATCACGGTCCTCGGAGGTGAGCGTGCCATCGTCGTGGAGCCGCAGGCGGACCGGATCCGCGGAGCGCCGGAGCAGGCTCGGCAAGCAGACCAGCGCCGTCGCCACCTGCGCGTGGCCGAGGAGGGTGGAGACGGTGAGCGGCGCCTTGGCTGAGTCCATGTCGTCTCGCTTGGGCGGCTGCCTGGCTTGGGCTAGACTTGAGGATACCGGGTCGACAGACCGGCAGCAACGAGTCCTCGCGCAGAGGACAGGGGGGCGGAGGCATGGAGTGGCAGGACAAGCGGGTGCTGGTCACCGGAGGCGCGTCCTTCATCAGCTCGCACCTGATCGACCTCCTGGTCGAGCGGGGCGCGCGGCAGGTCCGCGTCGTCGACGACCTCTCGAGCGGCCGGCTGGCGAACATCCGGGACCATATCGACGCCGGCAGAGTCGAGTTCCGCGAGGCCGATCTGCTCGCCCCCGGCGTGGCGCAGGAGGCGGTCGCCGGCGTCCACGTGGTTTTCCACCTCGCCGCGATCCACGGCGGCCGCGGCTTCGTCGACCTCCATCAGGCCGCCTGCGCGCAAAACCTCGCGCTGGACGGCATGCTGGTCAAGGCGGCCTACGAGGCCGGGGTCGAGAAGCTCGTCTTCGCGTCCTCCGGCTGCGTCTACCCCAACTACCTGCAGCAAGACGTCTCGCAGGAGCTCTACTTGACGGAAGAGATGGTGGGACCGCCCTACGAGGCCGACAACATGTACGGCTGGGCGAAGCTGATGACCGAGATGACGCTCGCCGCCTACCACCGCGATTTCGGCTTCAAGTCGGCCTCCTGCCGGTTCTTCACCGTCTACGGCGAGCGCGGGGTCGAGAACCACGCCGTGATCGCCATGATCGCCCGCGCCTTCGTGGGCCAGGACCCGTTCGAGGTCTGGGGTGACGGCACGCAGATCCGCAACTGGACCTATGTCGGCGACATCGTCTCCGGCATGGTCGCCGCTGCCGAGCGGATCGACGACGGCACGGCGGTCAACCTCGGCACCGAGGAGCGCACGCGGGTGATCGACGCCGTGCACGAGGTGCTGCGCTATACCGGCCACCGGGCGGAGGTGAAGCTCCTGCCTCACATGCCGACCGGTCCGTTGAATCGCGTGGCGAGCAACCGGCTGGCGCGCGAGCTCCTCGGCTGGGCGCCGAAGATGAGGTTCATGGACGGCCTCCACCGCACCATCGACTGGTATTTCTCGACGCGGCAGCGCGAGACGGTCGACGGGTACCTCGCGGGAATGCTCACCGAGCGCTGACGTTTCGAGGGCCTGCGCGTCACTGCATCATGAGATCGCGAAGGGAATCGTGAACCCCGTGCCCGGCCCGCGCGCTCGTTTCCCTGGCCTCGACAGCCTGCGTTTCCTCGCCGCCTTCTTCGTCGTCCTCGGCCACATCCCGCTCAACCAGGAGAGTGTCGGCCTGCCCCATCCCGCGTGGGGTGCCTTCTTCTACCGCGGCTCGCCCGCCGTTTCGTTCTTCTTCAGCCTGAGCGGCTTCCTCATCACCTACCTCCTGCTCGACGAGCAGGAGCGGACCGGCACCATCGGCGTCCGCAAGTTCTACCTCCGCCGCGTGTGCCGCATCTGGCCGCTCTACTTCGCGGTCGTCTTCGCCGGCCTCTTCGTCTACAACGCCCTCCTCCCCCGAGTCGGCATCCCCTACCGGATCGGCTACAGCCTCCCCCTCGCGCTCATCCTCTACGGCGTCCTGCTGCCCAATCTGATGAACAGCCTCTACGTCGTCGGCGGCATCCTCAACCCGCTCTGGTCCATCGGTGTCGAGGAGCAGTTCTACCTCGCCTGGGCGCCGGCGGTGAAGCGCGTTCGGCGACACCTGCCGCTCCTCTGCTGGACCGTTCTCGCCGTCTCGTTCGCCCTGTTCTGCCTGTCCCGGCTCGACGTCTTCGGCGCCCAGCGCGCCAAGGGCTTCGTCGGCCAGCTCCGCTTCCACTACATGGCCGCCGGCGCCCTGTGCGCCTATGCGCTCCGCCGGCACCGCGAGGCGTTCCTCCGGCTGGCGCCGTTCGCGAGCAGGGCCCTCCAGATCGTGCTCTTCCTCCTCCTCCTCGACTATTACCTGGCGACGATCATCCACTGGGGCTGGCTCGGCGACGAGGTCCTGCAGCTCGTCCTCTATCCATGGCTGATCGTCAACGTCGCCGCCAATCCGCGCAACGTCCTCCGCCTGAAGAACCGCGCCTTCGAGTACCTGGGGACGATCTCCTACGGCATCTACATGCTCCACATGTTCGCCGTCTACGCGACCTCGGCGGCATTCAGGGCGGCTCACGGAGATCGGCTGCCGTTGGCGCTCTTTCTAGTCGCCTATTACGGGACCGCCTTCGGGTTGACCTTCCTCTTCGCTCACCTCTCCTACCGGCTCTTCGAGCTCCCCTTCCTGCGCCTCAAGGACCGGCGGCTGGCGCCGTCCGTCGCGGTGCCGGCGAGCCTCGCCGCCGAAGCCTGAGGGCCGATGGGACCTACCGCGGGATCCCGCGCCCGCCGCATGCCGTGATGAGCGCGCGCCGCTTGCGGGAGTGGTCTCCACACCTCTATCTGGCACTGCGCTCCCTGCGTCATCTCGTCCGCGGCGAGAGGCCGGACCCCTTCACCGCCGGCATCCTTGCCGAGCTCTGCGGCGACGACCCGCGGGTGCTCGGCGGACCGTTCGAGGGCATGCGCTGCATACCGTTCGCGAGCGGCAGCGGCCTACTGCCGAAGGTCGTCGGTTCGTACGAGATGGAAATCCATCCGGCGGTCACCGCGTCGCTGCAGCGCAACTATCGCCGGGTCGTCAACGTGGGGTGCGGCGAGGGCTACTATGCCGTGGGATACGCGCGGGCGCTTCCCGCGGCGGCGGTTTACGCCTTCGACTCGGACATCCTTGCCCGCCATCGGCTGCGTGGGCTCGCCCGTCTCAACGGGGTAGCGCGGCGGGTCCGCGTGGGCGGGCTATGCCGGCCCGAGGACTTGGCCGCGCTGGCGGGACGGGACTGCCTCCTGGTCTGTGACTGCGAGGGCGGCGAGAGGGAGCTGCTGGACCCGCTCCGCGCTCCGCTCCTTACCACCACCGACATCCTCGTCGAGATGCACGACTTCATCGATCCTTCGATCTCGTCGACGCTGGAGTCGCGGTTCCGCGCGACCCACGAGATCGAGGTCTTCTCCATGTTGGAGCGTGACGGGTCCGAGGCGACGTTCCTCGCGACATTGCCCGCGGAGGAGCGACGGTTCGCCGTCTGGGAGGGGCGCCCCTCCGGCATGCAGTGGGCCTGGATGAGGTCCCGTTTCCGGTGAGCCGATCCGTCCCATCCTCCGCGATGAACCGCCTCGTCTACCTCTGCGATTGGCTGCCCCCGGACTTCGGGGCGGTCGGGCAATACAGCCTCCACTTCGCGCGGGAGCGCGCGGCAGCGGGCGAGGACGTGGTGCTCGCCGGGTTGTCGTCGGCGGGCGACTCGGTCGACGAGGAGACCCCGGGCGCCGGACGCCTGCGCATCGTCCGCCTGGGCGCCAAGACCTACGAGCGCGCGAACTGGCGGGCGCGGGCCTGGTGGACGTCGAGGACCGACCTCCGCCTCGTCGGGCGGCTTTGGCGCGAGCTGCGCCGGGCGGACGAGATCCTCTTCACCGGCAGCCCGCCGTTCCTCGTCCATCTGCTCGTCCCCGCCAATCTCCTGCTGCGCAGACGGCTGGTCTACCGCATCACCGACTTCCATCCCGAGTGCCTGATGGCCGAGCTCGGGCGGGTGCCGGCGGCGCTCCGCGGCTTCTACCGGCTGACCGTCGCGCTCCGCCGCCGGGTCGACCGCTTCGAGGTGCTGGGCGAGGATCAGCGGCGGCGCCTGCTGGAGATCGGTATCGCGCCCGAGCGGATCGCGCTCAAGCGCGACCCCTCGCCGGTGGCCATTCCGGCGGGGACCGCGCCGCTCCCGCCGCCGCCCGAGCTCGCGGGCCGCCGGCTCCTCCTCTACTCGGGGAACTTCGGCGTGGCGCACGACCATCGCACCTTCGTCGAGGGGTATCGCCTCCACCACGAGCGGGGCTCGGGACGGTTCGGGCTGTGGCTCAACGCGACCGGCGCCAAGGCCGACGCCGTCGAGGCAGCGCTACGCCAGGCGAGCCTGCCCGTCCACCGCAGCCGGCCGCTGCCGCTCGCCGACCTGCCGCGCCTCCTGGTGACGGCGGATGCCCACCTCATCACGCTGCGCGACGAGTTCGTCGGCTACGTGCTCCCCTCTAAGGTCTACGGGTGCATCGATTCCGGCCGTCCCGTGCTCTACGTGGGAAGCGCGGCCTCCGACGTCCACCTCCTCTGCGCCGAGCGCCTGCCGGCGGACCGCTACCTCCGGGTCGACGAGGGCGACGCCGAAGGCGTGGCGCGCGCGCTCGAGGAGCTGGCCGAGCGGACGGGTGCTTAGATGGTGTCCTTCGGGCAGCTCACTCGCCGACGGCTTTGAGCGCGCGGTCGAGGACGCGGTCGGACAAGTACATTCCCGCTCGACGCATCGATTCGAGGACGGGC
>DATBQN010000261.1:0-2190 GCA_036560825.1 Thermoanaerobaculia bacterium | reverse complement strand
TCGGGCTCGTGGACGACGTGCCGCAGCCCGGGTTGCACCACGACTCGAGCTCCTGGACCTCGAGATTAAGGCTCATGGGCTTGGCGGTGGTCTTGGTGTCCTTCATGGTGTCCTCCTTCGTCGGTCCTCGGCCGCCTCCTGGAGCGTTGCTTGGAGAGCGAGCGCGGCGCTCGCTGCCGCTGATGCTTCAGGTTGTGGACCGAGCGGTGAACAGGCTCCCCGTCGTGGTCAGGCTGGGCCGGCAGGTGCAGCGCGGGCTGGTCGTCGACGTGTCGCAGCCTGGGTTGCAAAACAGCTCGATCTCCTGGATTTCGAGATCGAGCGCGACGGGCTTGACGGTCTTGGGATCGCTCATCTGCGCACCTCGTGTCGGAGTGGCTTAGGCAGGCCCTCATTAGTCTTAGCGTATACGATATGCCCCCGAAGGGACAGAGCCCGCGCGGTATCGTTAGAACGGGCGCAGAGGACCCGCGCGGCAAAGGGCCATCCGTCTCTCGACGGCTATCCTCTCTAGCGCCTACCCCGGCCAGGCGCCGAGGAGCTGGCGCACGAGGACGATCTGCCCGAGGTGGTAGGCGTTGTGGTCGGCGAGGAGGAGCGCCTCGCGCAGCAGGGTCTGCCCCTTGCCCCACGGGAACGGCGCGTAGAGGTCGGCCTCGGCCACCAGCGCCTTCATCGCCTCGAGATCGCGCCGGAAGGACTCGACGCTCTGCTCCCACGCGGCGGCGTCGGGCGGCGTAGCCGTTTCGGGCCAGTAACCTTCCGGCCACTTGGGCGAGACGTGCTTCGCGTCGCGGCTGAACTCCAGGATGTCCCACTGGGCGAGGCGCAGGTGCTCGAGGAGCTGCCAGGTGGTGTGGGGGGCACCGTCCGGCTTCGCGCCGCGGAGCTCCGGCGGCAAGCCCTTCAGGGTGGCGTCGAAGTCGACGTGGGCGTGGCTGCCGTCCAGGAGCTCCTGGAGGTGCTGGCGGAGACTGCGGTCGTGATCGATCTGGCTCATCGCGCCATTCTATTTCCCCGCTCCCTATAATGGATGGCGTGATCGCGCCCGATGCGAACCTAATCCCGGACCCAGTCCCGGACCCCGTCCACGTCGTCGGCGC
Organism: Thermoanaerobaculia bacterium; assembly: GCA_036560825.1. Classification (GTDB taxonomy): domain Bacteria; phylum Acidobacteriota; class Thermoanaerobaculia; order Multivoradales; family UBA5704; genus DATBQN01. Next base: position 1,087 of record DATBQN010000261.1, on the reverse strand, counting down.
CGGGCTCGCGGGCGCGGAGTGCGCCTACCAGCTGGCGCGGCGCGGCGTGCCCGTCGTCCTCCATGAGATGCGGCCGCTCCGCCCGACCCCGGCGCACAAGACGGGCGACTTCGCCGAGCTGGTGTGCAGCAACTCGCTGCGCAGCGACGATCCCCACCACGCCGCCGGGCTCTTGAAGCGCGAGATGGAGGAGCTCGGGTCGCTCATCATCGCGGCGGCGCGCCGCACCGCGGTGCCCGCGGGGAGCGCCCTCGCCCTCGACCGCGACCGCTTCGCGCGCGAGGTCACCGCGACGCTCGAGAGCCTGCCCGGCGTCGAGATCCGGCGGCAGGAGGTGACGGAGATCCCGGCCGGCGAGACCGTCCTCGCGACCGGCCCGCTCACCTCGCCCGCCATGGCCGCCGCCCTCCAGGGGCTCCTGGGGAGCGAGTACCTCTACTTCTATGACGCCATCGCGCCGATCGTCGACGCCGAGAGCCTCGATCATTCGAAGCTCTTCTGGCAGTCGCGCTACGGCAAGGGCGGCGGCGAGGACTATCTCAACGCCCCGCTCGACCGCGAGCAGTATCTGGCGTTCCATCGCGCCGTCGCCGAGGCCGAGGTCGTCGTCCCGCACGAGTTCGAAAAGGCGATTTTCTTCGAGGGGTGCCTGCCCATCGAGGAGCTGGCGCGCCGCGGCGAGGACACCCTGCGCTACGGCCCGATGAAGCCGGTCGGCCTCCACGCCCCCGACGGCCGGCGGCCCTACGCCGTCGTCCAGCTCCGCCAGGAGAACCTGGCGAAGAGCCAGATGAACCTGGTGGGCTTCCAGTCGCGCATGAAGTGGGGCGAGCAGCAGCGGGTGCTGCGGATGATCCCCGGCCTCGAGAGCGCCCGCTTCGAGCGCTTCGGCCAGATCCACAGGAACACCTTCGTCAACTCGCCCGTCCACCTCGACCGGCTTTACCGCGTGAAGTCGGCGCCGCGGGTGCGCCTGGCCGGCCAGATCACCGGCGTCGAGGGCTACCTCGAATCGGCGGCGACGGGTCTCGCGATCGGCCTCTACATCGTTCTCGAGCGGGCCGGCGGCCTCCTCGAGCCGCTGCCG
>DATBQN010000260.1:0-11475 GCA_036560825.1 Thermoanaerobaculia bacterium | reverse complement strand
GGAGTCGAAGAGGTGGCGGTTGTAGGGGCCCTGGAGGTCGTAGAAGTACGGCGTGCGGTAGGTGAAGGCGATCGCCATCGGCAGATCGCCGGTGCGCAGCGCGTACTTCAATCCCAGCCAGGCGTCGGAGAGCCCGGCGTTTTTCTCCTCGGCGCTGCGCACTCCCTCGTAGCCGTCGAGCCAGGTGAAGAGATAGGTGAGCGAGAGGTCCTTCAGCAGGCCGGTCTCGCCCGAGAGGTAGAGGTAGCGGAAGTCGTGGTACGAGCGCTGGCCGTTGCCAGAGCGGTTGAAGTACTCGTTGCCCTGGACGTCGAACGAGCGGTCGGCGAACTTGTCGCTGTACCCCAGCGCGACGTCGCCGTGACCGGGGTCGGGCACCCAGGCCCCGCCGGCCAGGGCGGCGCAGGGCAGCAGCAGGATGGCAAGAGTGCAGATAGCTCCGGCGCGGGCTCGTGTCATCGCCTGTCTCCTCGGGTTATCGGTGGCAGGCGTAGAGCTTATCAAGCGGGGCGGTCGGTTCGACAAGGGATCGAGAGATTGATCAAGGAGTCGATCCCGGCGCCGGGCGGGCGCCGACCGAGCGCCCATAGACCACCGTGTATGGGCCCGGCCGGCGGTCGCCGGGGAGGCGGAGGGCCGGGCCGCGCGCGAGCGGCCGGAAGCCCAGGCGCTCGAAGAAGCGCCCGGCGCCGGCGTTCTCCTCGCGGACGACGGCATGGACGCCGGGGACGCCGGCGGCCGCGAGCTGCGCCAGGAACGTCTCGACGAGCCGGCGCCCGAGCCCCCGCCCGCGCGCCTCGCGCGCCAGCGCGATGTGGAGGTGGGCCGGATAGAGCGCGAGCCACGGCATGAGGTCCCCGCTGCCGAGGCCACGCCGAGGCAGAATGCGATCAGAATTCGCACCGATCAGCCGCCAGGTCGACCGCCTCAGCAGGCCGCCGCGCAGGGTGAAACGCAGGAGGGCCGCGGGGACGACGCAGAGCGCCTGCACCCGCCGTTGGCGGCTTGTGTTCCGAGCGCCGCAGAGATAACCCGCGATCCCGCCCGCCGTCGCCTCCCCGCGCGCCACCAGGGTCGAGCCGGGCTCCCAGTCGGTGTGATAGCGGGTCATGAGGTCGGCGAACAGCGCCGGATCGGGGAAGAGCTCCGCGAGCGGGCGCTCGCCGTAGGCGGTGGCGCAGCACAAGCGGCGCAGCGCCTCGCGGTCGGCGGCCTCGTACGGCCGTATCTCGGGGAGCGCCGGAGCGGGCATCGCCGCGAGGATTCCGGAAGCGGCGATTGGAGTCAATCGTCCGAGTCAGTCGGCGGAGCCAGTCGGCGCTGTCATACTCCCCATCCTGTGGAGAGCGAGCGAACGGAAGACCGCCCTGTCGAGTCGACCGAGGCGGCCGTGATCCGGCCGCGGTCGCGGCGTCGCTTCCGCCGCTACCGCCCGGTCCCGCGCCCCCAGGCCGGCCGCCGGCTGCCGCGCGAGCTCCGGGCGCGCCGGGTCGGCCGCCTCGCCGCCGCCCTCCCCGACGGGCTGCGCGATCCGCAGTTCCAGACCCTGCTCTCCCGCATCGACGCCGCACCGGTCCTCGGCGGCAACCAGGTCTGCCCCTTCTTCTCCGGCGAGGACGCCTTCGCCTCCATGTGCGAGGCGGTCGCCGGCGCCCGGCGGGAGGTGCTGCTGGAGTCCTACATCTTCAAGGACGACGACACCGGCCAGCGCTTCCTCGAGTCGCTCGCGGCGGCGGCCGACCGCGGCGCCACGGTGCGCGTGCTCACCGACGCCGTGGGGTCGTTCTCGACCTCGGCGGCGTTCTGGCGCGAGATGGAGCGCCACGGCATCGAGGTGCGCATCTTCCACCCGCTCGTCTCGCAGCTCTGGTACCAGCCCTTCCGCGACCACCGGAAGATCCTCGTCGTCGACCGCCAGGTGGGCTTCACCGGCGGCATGAACATCGGCGCCGAGTACGGCTCCGTCTCGGGCTTCCCGCAGCGGCGGGGTGCCAGGGCGAGGACCGTCGCCGACGCCGCGCCGGAAGCCGCGAACGCCGCGAACGCCGCGCCGGTCACCTGGCGCGACACCCACGCGCGGGTGAGCGGCCCTACCGCCTGGGAGATGGCGACGGTCTTCGAGGAGGGCTGGGTGCGCGCCGGCGGGAAACCGCTCGGCCTCGAGCCGCTCCCCGCCGAGCTCGCCGAGGCTCCGGGGGCGCGCATCCTGGTGCTCGACGCGCGCCACCGCCGCGGCTACCGCGAGACCGCCGCCGCGATGGCGGCGGTGCTCGGCGCGGCGCGGCGCACGGTATGGGTGAGCAACGCCTACTTCGCCCCCGGGCACCAGGCCCTGCGTCTCCTCGCCAGGACCGCCCGGCGCGGGGTCGACGTCCGCCTGCTGCTCCAGGGGATGAGCGACTCGCCGCTCGTGCGCCACGCCGGGCACGGCAACTTCACCTACCTGCTGCGGCACGGGGTCCGCCTGTTCGAGTACCAGCGCTCGGTGCTCCACGCCAAGTGCATGGTGGCCGACGGCTTCGCCTCCGTCGTCGGCTCCACCAACCTCGACTTCCGCTCCTTCGTCTTCAACGCCGAGTGCAACCTGCTGGTGCTCGATGCCGGCATGGGGGAGCGGATGGCCGAGGCCTTCCGGCGCGACCTCGACCAGGCGATCGAGATCGACGCCGCGGAGTGGCACCGCCGCGGCTACGCCCACAAGCTGGGCGACCGCGCCGCCCGGCTGCTGTCGCCGGTGTTGTAGGCCCTCAGCCCGCCAGGCCGAGGTTCTCCTGCAGGCGCTTCTTGCGCACCTTCCAGATGACGCCGTCGACGATGTAGTGATGGAAGTTGATCGCCTGGTAGGCGGCGAGGGTGAGGGTGAGGATCGAGAAGCGGCCGCCCAGGCCGACCGCCCCGAAGGCGCCGTCGAGCGCCAGGTAGAAGACGGTCGAGATCCCCAGGCAGACGAGGAAGTAGAGGACGACGCGGTTGCGCTGCGAGAGGGTGGAGAGGAAGCGGTGCCGGGGATCGACGCCGCCCTTGAAGCGGTTGTTGTTGTACATCCAGACGAGCAGGATGTACTGCGCGTTGTGCCAGATGTTGATGGTCAACCAGCCGTAGCTGATGTCCTCGATCGACAGGTAGCCGACGGTGAAGATCACCACGTGCGACAGTATGTAGAGGCAGTAGGCGACCGGCAGCCTCCCCTCCCCCGCCGCGCGCACCTGCCGCACCAGCCACCAGGCGATGGTGATCATGGTGGCGAGCGCCGCCGCCTGGACGAGGGCGAGCGGCACCGGCAGCACCTTGATCGGCTGGCGCAGGAAGGTCGCCGGATGCTGCTGCGAGCGGTGGAGGATGCCCCACAGCGGCAGCAGGTAGATCATCGCCTTGCCGAGCCAGCGCGGCTCGTCGGCCACCCCTCCCGACTTGCGGCGGTAGATCTGGGCGATGCCGTAGCTCTGCCGGGTGTAGTGGAACCACTGCCAGTAGAGGTAGATGGTGGGCAGGATCCAGGTGCCGAAGGCGAAGACCAGGCCGACCACCCCGGCGAGCACCAGCGGCGGCAGGCCGAGGACGAGGAAGCGGTGGGCGCGGAAGCTCTCGGAGTCGAAGGCGAGGCGGGTGAAGGTGGAGACGACGTGGTGGAAGCCGAGCAGCCACATGTCGACCACCAGGACGAGCGGGAAGAGCCGCGGCTCGTGGACGACGAGGAGCGAGACGGCGATGGCGAAGCCGGCGACCCCGGCGACGAAGGTGAGGTCGAAGGGCGCGCCGCGCAGCCACCCGTAGGACACCGCGCGAGGCGCCGCGGCCGCCTGACCGGGTTCAGTCGTCACCATGTCCGTCGCCACCCTGGGGCTTTCGTGGATTCAAGATAACAGAGCGCCGCCGCGCGATCCAGCCGAGGGTTCCGGCGGCCATGAGGACGAGCGTGGCGACGCTCACCGCGAGACCGATCTCGAAGGAGCGCGGGCGGTAGAAGAGCTCGGCGTGGTGCATGCCGGCGGGGAGGGCGAGGGCGAGGAAGGCGTGGTCGCCGACGCCGAGGGGCACCTCGCGGCCGTCGAGGCGCGCTCGCCAGCCCGTCCACGCCGTCTCGGTGATCACCACCCAGCCCGGCTGCTTCATCCGCGCGGTGAGCGCGAGCCCCAGTCCATGGCGGCGGGCGATCACCCAGCCGCGCCCGTTCGGCTCCTCGCTGGGAGCCGCCTCCGGCGCGGCGCCGGCGCGCTCCGCATCGCCCCCCGGCGGCACGATCCAGGCGCGCTGGCGGAAATCGGTCTCCTCCTTCATCTCCGCCAGCTCGACGTACCTGCTGGCGCCAAAGCGCACCCGCCGCGGCACGAAGGCGCGCTCGAGCGCCCGCGGATTCTCCCACAGCCGCGCGCCGGGGCCGCTCGCCATCAGCCGCCACCCCCGCACGTCGTTCTCCGGCGAGGCGAGGAGATAGCGCACGTTCATCAGCGAGAGCAGCGGGTTTCCCGGGTTGCGGACGGCGAGAAACCAGCTCGGGAGGGGGTCGGCCCACAGGCGCATCAGCTCGGCGAAGCGGAGGTGGAGGATCGCCTGGTAGCCGCGCGCGTCCTCGATCTCGTAATGCGCGCCCTGGTTGGGCACCAGCGTGTGGTCCTTGCCGACGGCGCGCCAGGGCTCCTCCGAGCCCCTGGGCAGCGCGTCGAGCGGCGGCACCCGCGGATAGAAGGCGCGCGCCGGGAGGGTCGGGTAGTACGAGCCCATCTCCCCGGCGCGCTGGACGGCGAGGACCGCGACGAAGGCGACCGCCATCCAGGCGAGGGAGCGGCGAGATCCCTTGAGCACGGCGGCGAGGCCGGCGGCGAGCGCCATCACGGCGAGGGGGACGATCGCCCAGAGGGCCCAGCCGTCGAGCTCCGGCGCGGGGTAGCCGGCGGCGTGGACAGCGGGCCAGACGAAGAGCGCGATCCCGAGGGCGGCGGCGAGGGCCGCGGCGCAGGCGAGGGCGAGCTCCCGCGCGGCGCGGGCGGACGCGCCGGCGCCTTCGTCGCCCGCCCGCAGCCAGGCCTCGACGCCGAGGGCGGCGAGGGCCGCGACGGCGAGCGCGCCGGCGAAGACGAGCCGCTCGTTGACCGACTTCGAGAACAGGGGGAGGTGGCCGAGGAGAGGATAGACCCACGGCATAGCGGCGCCGATGCACAGGCCCCAGACGCCCACGGCGGCGAGGACGAAGCGCCCGCGCCAGGGGCCGCGCACGAGCCCGTAGAGCGCCGGCCCCCAGAGGGCGCTCCCCGCGTACCCCGAGACGAGCGGCTGGAGGACGGGCGCCAGCTCCTCCTTCTTCGGCACCGCGGCGAGCGACGGCAGCGCGCCGCCGAGCAGGCGGCGGAAGGCATCGGCCGGCGGCGCCGCGGTGGTGAAGGCCACGGTGCCCTGGCGGAGCAGCCACTGGACGGTCTGCCGCAGGACCTCGAGGACCGGCAGCAGGTAGACGGCCGTCAAGGCGAGCGCGAGGCCGCCGGCGGCGAGCGTCCAGCCGGCGACGGCGACCCAGCGCCGCGGCGGCAGCACCATCGCCTCGGCGATCCCGAGGATGGCCCCCAGGGCGATGACGTGGAGGGTGCTCTCCGGATGGCCGGCGAGGAGGGTGAGGGCGAGGCCGACGGTGAGGAGGAGCGCCGAGGGCCAACCCGGTCGCCGGACCACGCGGCGGGCGCCCAGGAGGACGAGCGGGGCGAGCGACACCGCGGCGCCGAGCGGCCACTCGAGCCAGAAGGCGACGAAGGAGCAGAAGGCCCAGCCCACCGCGCCGGCGAGCGCCGCGATCTCGCGGCAGCCGAGGTCGCGCAGGTAGAGGAAGGCGGCGAGGGCGGCGGCGAGGAGCTGCGCCGCGGCGCCGAAGGTGAAGGCGAGGGCGAGCGGCAGGAGGAGCGAGAGGAGGTTGATCGGATAGTACGGCGCCGGCTGCGCCGAGCCGGCGAGCGGGTCGCCGCAGAGGATGTAGGGGTTCAGGAGCGGCCACTCGCCCTCGGCGAGGGCGTGGCCCACGGCCTTGCGCCAGGGGATGTTGGCGCTGTAGACGTCGGTGAGGATCCCCTTGCGGTGGCCGCCGATCCCATACTCGGCGGCGTAGGGGGTGAACGGCTCGCCGCTGTAGGCGAGGTCGATCGGCGCGTAGACCTGCCCGGTGAGGAGGGCGCGGCCGGTGAAGCAGAGCGGCAGGAGGGCGAGGGCGAGCGCCGCGCGCCAGGAGAGCCGCACCAGCAGCCGGTGGGCGAGCGCCAGGAGCGCCGCGGCGAAGGCGGCGTAGAGGGCGGCCGCCGAGAGCTGCCCCGCCAAGCCGCTCAGTGCCCCGTCCGCTCGGCCCGCCGGAGCGTCCGGCCGGAGGGGTCGGCGAGCGCGACCGGGCCGCTCGCGCCCGCTGCGCCCGCAGCCAACGCCGCGTAGTCGCCGGCGACGATCTCCGCGAGCGCCGGCGAGCGGTAGGCGCCCCGCCAGGCGTAGAGGCGGATGCGCGCGATGTCGAGCAGCATGCGGAGCGAGTCCCGCAGCAGGCGCACCGCCGAGGTGTCGTTGTTGCGCAGCTGCACCGGAATGCGCTTGATGTCGGCGCGGTAGAGGAGGGCGAGATAGAGCAGCTCGACGTCGAAGGCGTAGCGGTCGATGCGGGAGAGGCCGAAGAGCGCGCCGGCGACGTCGTCGCGGAAGGCCTTGAACCCGCACTGGGTGTCGAAGAAGCCGCCGGTGAGACAGAGGGCGACGAGCCGCGAGAAGACCGCCGAGGCGAGGCGGCGGCGCCAGCCGACCTCGCGCGCGTAGCTCGCGCCCGGCAGGTTGCGGTCGCCGACGGCGAGGTGGAAGCCGCGCTCGCCGATGCAGCGCGCCGCGACCGCGATGAGCTCGAGGTCGTACGGCAGATCGACGTCGGTGAAGACGCGCACGCGGCCGCGGCAGGCGAGCATGCCGGCGCGCACCGCCTCTCCCTTGCCGCGGTTGGCGGGCAGGCGGAGCAGCCGCACCGGCCCCTCCTCCGGCCAGGAGGCGTCGAAGTCGCCGCCGCCGTCGTCGACCACCACCACCTCGAACGAGCCGAAGGTCTCGCCGAGGTACCCCGCCAGGCGCTCGACCGAGCGCCGCGCCAGCGCCGCGCCGCGGTAGCACGGCAGCACGACCGAGATCTCCGGGTCGGCGGGGCTCGACGGTGGCTTGGGCACTGGCCTGATTGTTTCACGAGGCGGGAGGCTTAGAGCGCCGACCAGCCATATACCGGTACACCGCGGCGCCGGTAGCTGCGGTCCCCGCCATAGACCAGTGCCGCCGGCGCTTCGGGGTCACCCACCAGCTCGCGCCAGAAGGCGATCCCCGCAAAGAAGTCCTCGGCCACCGTCTGGGCGGACTTGATCTCGATGGCAACCCGCTCGCGCCCCTGCTCGACCACTGCGTCGATCTCGTGGCCGGTGGCGTCCCGCCAGAAGTAGAGATCCGGCTCCCGGCCCTGATTGAGGAAATTCTTCACCAGCTCGGAGAGCACGAAGCTCTCGAAGATGGGACCGCGGCTGGCGTGCGAGCGGAGGTCGTCCGGGGAACGGACCCGCAGGAGGTAGCAGAGGAGCCCGCTGTCGAGAAAGTAGAGCTTGGGGCTCTTGATCAGGCGCTTGCCGAAGTTGGCGTGGTGCGGGCGGAGAATGAGCACGAGGAAGCTGGCCTCGAGGATGGAGAGCCAGCGGCGGGCGGTGGTGTGCGTGATGCCGCAGTCGTTGGCGAGGGAGGAGAGGTTGAGGAGCTGTCCGTTCCGCCCCGCACAGAGGCGCACGAAGCGCCCGAACGACTCGATGTCGCCCACGTTGACGACGTCTCTCACGTCGCGCTCGACGTAGGTCTGATAGTAGGACGAATACCAGGTGTGCGGCTCGAGGCCCTGGTCGTGAATGCGCGGATAGAAGCCGCGAAAGAGGACTCCCATGAGGTCAGGAGGGCTCCCCTGCCTCCGCCGCGGAAGGTCCGAGCCCAGCTTCTCCAGCGGCAAAGGCTGCCGCCCCTCGATCTCGCTCCAGGCCAAAGGGAGCAGGTGGAGGATGGCGCTCCGTCCGGCGAGAGACTGGCTGATCGACCGCAGGAGGAGGAAGTTCTGAGACCCGCTCAGGATGTACCTTCCAGGCGACGCCTTCTGGTCGACGATCGTCTGGATGTACGAGAAGAGATCAGGGGCCCGTTGCACCTCGTCGAGGATGACGCGGCCGGCGAACTGCGCGAGGAATCCTCGGGGGTCGTCGAGCGCGAACCTGCGGACGTCGGGGTCCTCCAGCGACGCGTAGTCGTGACGGGGGAACGCGGCCCGGACCAGGGTGGTCTTTCCCGATTGGCGTGGACCGGTGAGAGTCACCACCGGGTATTGCCGAGCGGCCTTCTTGAGCGGGGTCTCGAGCGCGCGGCGTATCATGCAGATTGAACTTTCAATGTTCAATCTACAAGAGCCCAGACCGGCGGTCAAGCGTTGCCGTTGACAGCCGGCACGGCTCCCCGTCGGGTTAGAATCGGCGGGCGTCGGCCGCCCACCCTCCGGGACCGACCCCAAGGAGACGCCCAGCATGCGCCGCAGCCGAGCCCCAATCGAGAGTCTGCTCCCCTGTCTCGCCTTCGCGCTCCTGACGATCGTCGCCCGGGCGCCCCTCCGCGCCGCCGAGGCTCCCGCCGCCGGGATGCAGGAGGGCTACGCGGCGCTCCAGGCGAACGATCTGCCGAAGGCGGCGAAGGCCTTCCAGTCGGTGGTCGACCGCGACCCCGGCAACGGCGAGGCGTGGTTCCGGCTCGGGCTCGCCCAGCGCGAGATGGGCCGCTACGACGCGGCGATCACGTCGCTCGGCAGCGCGCTCGCCAAGGGCTACGCTCCGCCGCTCGCGACCACCAGCCTGGCGATCACCTACGTCGCCAAGAAGGACTACGACAAGGCGTTCGAGTACCTCGAGCGGGCGGTCAAGCTGGGCGTCCAGCCGGGGGTGCTGCAGACTCACCCCGGGCTCGCCGCCATCCGCGAGGACCCGCGCTTCAAGCCCCTGCTCGCCGCGGCGGACAAGGCGAGCCACCCGTGCGAGAACGATCCTCGCTACCGCGCCTTCGACTTCTGGGCGGGCGAGTGGGACGTCTACGTGAGCGGACAGCTCGCCGGCACCAACGTCATCGAGCGCGTCTCGCGCGCCTGCGCCCTGCTCGAGAACTGGAGCGGCGGCGGGGGCGTCGGCAAGAGCCTCAACTACTTCGATCCCGCCGACGGCAAGTGGCGGCAGGACTGGGTGGGCGACGGCGGCCAGGTAATCCATTACGTGGGCGAGGCCGCGGACGGGGTGATGCGCATGGCGGGCGAGAGCCACCTTCCGAACGGCGTCAAGCAGCTCGCCCGCGGCACCTGGACGCGGCGGCCGGACGGCAGCGTCCACCAGCTCCTCGAGGGCTCGCGGGACGGCGGCAAGACCTGGAACGTCGGCTTCGACGGCATCTACGTCAAGAAGGGCAGCCCTCCGCCGGCGAGCCCTTGACCACCGCGCTCGCGCTCCTCCGCGGCGCGCGCCGGGTGGGCTTCGTCTTCTCCGGCGGCTCGGCGCGCTGCGCCTTCCAGGTGGGCGCGGTCGAGACCCTCGCCGAGCTCGGCGTCCACGCCGCCGTCTGCGTGGGCGTGTCGGCCGGCTCGTGGTCGGCGGCGGCGATCGCCGCCGGCAACCGGCACCGCCTGCGCCACTACTGGCGCGCCTTCCTGCGCATGCCGTACGTCGACCTCAAGAACCTGGCGCGCGAGCACTCGCCGTTCCGCTTCGCCGAGATCCATCGCCGCACCTTCTCGCGCTACGTGGGCCTCGACGGGGTCCAGCGCCCCGAGGCGCTGCCGCTCTTCGTCGGGGTGACCCGCCTGCGCGACCGGCAGCCGGTCGTCTTCGACGCGCGGGAGGTCGACGATCCGCTCGCCCTCCTCCTCGCCTCGAACTACCTGCCCCCCTACTACACCCACGCGCCGCGCATTGCGGGCGAGCGCTACGGCGACGGCGGCCTCTCCGACAACCTGCCCTACGAGCGGGCGTTCGCCGCCGGGTGCGACGCCGTGGCGCTCCTCACCATGAAGGGGGAGAGCGAGGGCGAGCTCTACCGCAGCCCGCGCGACACCGAGCACGTCATCCCGCCGCCCTACGCCGGGCGCACGGTGGTGATCCGCCCCCGCCACCGGCTGCCCATCGGCTTCACCGAGCACCGCTGGGAGTTCGTGCGCGAGATCATCGAGCTGGGGAGGCTGCGCGCCCGCGAGGTGCTCCTCGGCGAGGTCCACCCCGAGACCGAGGCGATCCGCGCCAGGAGCGCCGCGCCGACGGCGGTGCTGGCCCGTTTCCTCCGCCGCTGACGCGTCAGGGCGCCGGCGGCTTGGTCTGGGGGGCCTTGTCCACCTTCGGCGGCGGGGCCGGCGCCGCCGCGGGGACGGCGCCGATCGGCGGCCGCGGCGCGGGGACCGCCGGGACGGCGAGCGAGAGCGCCCCGTCCTTCTCCACGCTCCGCACGGCGAAGAACTCGTTGTCGGTGCTCGTCCCCTCGAGGACCACCTCGCCGGGCGCCGCCACCTCGCGGAGCACGCTCCAGCGGGTGTCCGTGGTCTCGCGGTGGAGGAGCTGGAAGCCGCGCCGCTCGGGGTCCTCGGGGGCGGTGATGGCGATGCGCGCCGAGGGGGTGACGGCGCCGGAGAGGACCACCGAGGTGGGCGGCGCCGGCGCCGCCGCGAGGTCGGCGAGGAGCCGGCGGTCGAGCTCGACGACGCTGGCGATGAAGGGGAAGTCGAGGAACTGCGGCAGGTCGCCGTACTGGATGCCGTTCTCGACCCGCGGCGTCTGGTGCTGGTGATGGTAGTCCTCGAGCGGCTCGGTGACGCGGACGGCCGGCAGGCCCGCCTCGGCGAACGGCAGGTGGTCGCCGCCGCGGCCGAAGCGGTCGCGGCGGAAGACGAGGCGCACGTGATCGCGGCCGGCGAGCTCCTCGGCGAGGCGCGCCATCTCGCGCCCGGGCGACTCGATGCCGTCGGGGCCACCCTCGCTGAACAGGCGCGGGCGGCGGTCGGCCGAGCCGTTGGTGGCGCCGACGATGTCGCCGGTGATCATGCCGCCCACCCTGTAGCCCTGCTCGGCCAGCCACTCCTTCATCCGCTTGGCGCCGAGGAGGCCCTGCTCCTCGCCGGAGACGGCGGCGAAGACGAGGGTCGCGCGGTAGCCCCGGGGCTCGGCCGCGGTCATCGCCCGCGCCAGCAGGATCGAGACCGTGGTGCCCGAGGCGTCGTCGTCGGCCCCCGGGGCGTCGGTCTTGGGGTCCATGATGTTCGACGGCATGCTGTCGAAGTGGCCGGAGACGACGAACGCGGTCTTGGCAAGCGCGGGATCGCGGCCCGGGAAGACGGCGTAGACGTTCTCCATCGGCACCGCGACGTTGCCGGTGCGCGGCGCCGTGGTCCGGAAGCGGTCGACGATCACCTTGAGCCGGCCGCCGGCCGCC
>DATBQN010000259.1:0-9149 GCA_036560825.1 Thermoanaerobaculia bacterium | reverse complement strand
CCGCGGGACCTCGACCTCGCCTGGTGGCTGGTCGGCGAGATCGACTATGACCGCTTCTGGGAGGCGCTGGTCCTGGCGCCCTGGCTCGGCGCGCAGACTCGTGCGGCGGACCGCGCGGCGCGCTACCGGCGGCTGCCCGCGGCCGCCCGGCTGGCGCTGATCGGCGCGTCGGTCGCGCATCCGGAGGCGACCTTCCTGCGCGACCTGATCCTCGCCGGCGACGATCCTCGCGGCCGCTACCGGAGGCTCGGAGCCGATGCCCTCGCCGGCGCCTACGAGGCTCCCGCCGCGTCGCGCCGCCAGCGCGCGGCCCTCTTCCTCGCGGCGAGCGCCGCGGAGGGCGGCTGGTTGCCGCGCTGGTGGATGCTCGAGGAGGCCCGCGGCGCGGAGGCGGACGTCCTCCTGACCTGGTTCTCGCGCCACCCTCCGGGCACCGGCGATCTCGTCGCGCTGGCCAGCCAGGCGCGAGCGGCCGGCGAGCTCGATCGAGCGCTCTGGACCGTGGCCGCAGCCCGCGGCTCGCTCGTGGTGACGGTCGCCCGCGAGGTCGACGCCGAGCTGAGCCTCGCGGCGCCTTGGCTGCCGCCGCGGCCGGCCGGAGGCGATGAATGGCTCGAGCGCGCCTACGAGGCCGGCGACGCCAAGATCCGCATGGGCTTACTGGCACCGTGGCTCGCCGCGGCGGGCACGGCGGACGCACCGCTGCTGCTCCGCGCTCTGCAGGCGGCCAAGGGCGAAGAGGCGGACCTCCTCTTCGCCTATTTCGTGCGCCATCCCGATGCCGACGCACTCCCCTTCCTGCGCCAGCTCTACGATGAGCCGCGCCTCGGCCGCCGGAACCTGGCCGAGGCGCTCTCCGCCTGCGGCGATGCCGCGGTGGTCGACGCAGCCCTCGAGCTCCGCGCTCACCGGTGGAACCAGGCCGAAGTCGGTTGGGGCATGGCGGTCGTCGCCCACTCGGCGCTCCCCGAGACCGCGGACCGGCTGCTCGCGCTGGACCCGCAGGAACGCGCTTCGATGCTCATTCGATACGCCTCCGAGGGCTACGGCACGGACGACGCGCGGCCGATCCGTCGCGAGGTGCTGGAGGCGCTGCTGGCGGGGTGGGATCCCAACCCGTACCACTTCGACGCCCACCTCCGCGCCCTTCTCGCGCAGCGGGTCGCCGATGGGGAGGAGTGGGCGCGCCCCTATCTCGACAGCTTGGGACCTCCTGAATCGTTGGTCGTCTACTGAAGGCTCAGCCGCTGGTCCTCCCCTCGCGACAGCTACGAGGGCTTCCCCAGCCGATAGCGCAGCTGGTGGCGGGTGAGGCCGAGGAGGCGGGCGGCGCGGCTGCGGTTGCCGCCGGTGCGCTGCAGCGCCTGCTGCAGGAAGTCGCGCTCGAGGGCGGCGAGATCGACCCCTTCGGCCGGCAGCTCGAAACGGCGGGTCGGGACATCGTTGGCCACCACGGCCGGCAGATCGCGCTCGGTCAGCAGCTCGCCCTCGGCCAGCAGCATGGCGGTCTCGATCACGTTCCGCAGCTCGCGGATGTTGCCCGGCCAGCCGTGGGCGCACAGCCGCCGCAGGGCGTTGCGCGAGAGGCCGCGGACGTTCTTGTGGAAGGACTCGTTGAAGACCGCGACGAAGTGCGCGGCGAGCGGCTGGACGTCCGCCAGGCGCTCGCGCAGCGGCGGCACGCGCACCGGCAGCACGCGCAGGCGGTAATAGAGGTCCTGGCGCAGCTGCCCCTCGGCGACCGCCTGCTCGAGGTCGCGGTTGGTGGCGGCGATGACGCGCACGTCGACGCGGATGTCCGCCGAGCCGCCGAGCCGCTTGAAGGCGCGCTCCTCGAGGAAGCGCAGGAGCTTGAGCTGCAACGCCGGCGTGATCTCGCCGATCTCGTCGAGGAAGACGGTGCCGCCGTCGGCGACCTCGATCAGGCCCTTGCGCTGGCCCTTGGCGTCGGTGAAGGCGCCGCGCTCGTGGCCGAAGAGCTCGCCCTCGAGCAGGGTCTCGGGCAGCGCGCCGCAGGTGATGTTCTGGAAGGGCCGCCTGGAGCGCTGGCTGCGGAGATGGATCTCCTTCGCCATCAGGCTCTTGCCGGTGCCGCTCTCGCCGTAGAGGAGCACGGTCGAGGCCGGGCTCGCCGCGATCTTCTCCAGCAGCGACCTGACTTCCTGGATGGCTGGTGAGCTACCGATGATGCGTTGAAACCGCTGCAGGCCTGCACACTCCACGGGAAAAAGACCCGCCGCCGGCAGCCTGCGCGCCGCCATGGCGAGCCCGGGTGATCGGGCCGAAGTATATCATTCGAGCCCGGAGAGAGCCCAACCGTGGACGTCATCACCCCTGCCGAAAATGCCCGCCTGGACGAGCGCCTGCGGCTCGCCGGCGTGCTCGTCGAGACCGGCGATCTGCCGGCCGCCGAGGCGCACGTGCTGCGCATCCTGGCCGAGCGGCCGCAGGACCGCGACGCCCTCGGCCTGCTCGCCAAGATCAAGCACATCCGGGGCGAGCTCTCGGCGGCCTTCGCCTGCTGGGCGCAGCTCAACGCGCTCGCCGCCGAGGGCGAGGGCGCGCGCATGCGCCTGTCGAGCATGCTGCGCCTGGCGCAGGACCCCGAGCGCGGCGCGGGGGAGTTCCTGGCCCTGGGCCAGGACCATCTGTGGCGCCTGCCGGCCGCGCTGCTCGAGCTCGAAGGCGCCTTCCGGCTCTTCGTGGCGCTGCGCCCCGACGAGGCGCGCGCGGCGTGCGCGCGCCTGGCGCAGAAGGTCCGCCACGACGATCGCGACCTCTACAAGCTGGCGGTGCTGGCCGAGGCCTGGATCGCCGAGCTGGCGGGCGACACCGAGGGCGCGGCGCGGGTGCTCGAGGACCTCGGCAAGGAGCGGGGCTTCGCCGGCGACACCGACCGCGCCCTCGCCCTGGTGCGCGTCTACGAGCTGCTCGGCGGCCCCGCGGCGCTCGAGAAGGCGATCCACGTCTGCGAGTACCTGGTGCGCACGCTGCGCACCTTCGAGCGGGTGACGACGCTCGGCCGCCTGGCGGCGCTCTGCCGCGCCAGCGGCCGGGAGCAGGAGGCGGCCGACTACGACCGCCAGTTCCTCGCCGCCTTCCAGGCCCGCATGCACCGCCCCACCCTCGCCGATGCCCTGGAGGCCGCCTCGCACGACTACCTCCCCCTGGCGCGGCTCGCCGCGGCGCGCTTCGTGCCGGCCGAGATCTCCGCCGGCGCGGAGCCGCGCGTGCGCGCGCTCCATCTCGCCCTCGGCGGCAGGCTCGCCGAGGCGCGCCAGCTCATGCAGCGCGGGGGAGAGGTGCTCGACCGCAAGTATCTCGCCGACGTCGCGCTGCTGGAGGGGAACGAGGCGCTGGCGGTGCGCCTCTTCCTGCGCGCGCTGGCCGAGGATCCCGACGACACGCGCGTCATCGGCTGGCTGCTCGATCACGCCCGCGGCGACCACGAAGGGGCGGTGCGGGAGCATTTCGCCGGCGCCGCGAAGAGCGCGAATTTCTCCCGTGCGGTCGCCGCCCTGGAGGCGCGGGTGCGCGAGGCGCCGCGCCGCCCCGCCGCCTGGCGGCAGCTCGCCACGCTCCACCGCCTGGCGGGCGACGCCGCGGAGGAGCGGCGCTGCGCCGAGCGGGCGGCGGCGCTCGCCGCCGCCGAGGCGCGGCGGGAGAGCGCCGTCGGCCGCGTGCTCTCGGCCGCGGTCTACCATTTCGCGGGCCGCGCCAAGGGGCTCGTCCACGAGGTCTGGGCGGGGCGCAAACCGGTGCCGCCGGGGCACGGCGGCTTCCTCGACGAGATCCTCGGCAACCTCACCGCCGAGCTCACGCAGGCGGTGCGCAACACCTTCCTCGCGGTGCGCGAGTACGCGCGCGCCAACCTGCCGCACCTCACCGCGGACATCCTCGACTTCAACTACAGCTACAAGGTGACCAAGGAGGACGAGCCCTCGGGCGGCCTCTCGGCCGGGCTCCCCACGGCGCTCGCCTTCCTCTCCGTGTTCCTCGACCGCCCGGTGGCGCAGGACCTCGCCGCGAGCGGCATGCTGGTCACCGACGCGCACGACGTGCTGGTGGTGCGCCCGGTGGGCGAAGCGGAGGAGAAGGTGCGCGGCGCCTACAACCGCGACCTGCGGCTGCTCATCCTGCCGGAAGGAAATCGCGCCGACCTGGCGCGCGGCGTCCAGGTCCCGCGCCCGGTCTGGGAGGAGCTGGTGGCCTTCGTGCCCGACCTCGATTCCGCGGTCAGGCTGGTGTTCGGCGACCTCGACCGGTAGCGTCGTTCCGCACCAGCCCGGTCCCCGACCAGACGCCGGCCTAGACGATGGAGACCATGCGCCCGCCGGCCGCGCCAGGCTTCGGCCTGGGGACGCGGATCTCGAGCGCCCCGTCCTGCAGGCGCGCGCGCAGGTCGGCGCCTCCCGTCCCCCGCGGCAGCACGATCTTGCGCCGGAAGGGCCCGAGCGGGAGCTCGCTCATGCGCAGGCGGAGGCCCTGGCCGGCCGCCTTGCGCCGGCCGCTGACGGTGAGGCTGTCGCCGTCGTCCGACAGCTTGAGGTCCTGGCGCTCGACCCCCGCCACGTCGAGGCAGATCAGCAGCTCATCGCCCTCCTCCCACACGCTCATCGGCGGGCTCCATACCGCCTCGCCGTTCAACCCGGCCGGCGGCTGGCCCAGCGCCTCGACGAGGCGGTCCAGGCGCTCGGCGACGAACTCCGCCGGGTCCTTTTCCACCGGGATCGGGGAGAGGTCGTCTGCCGCCGGAGCGGGGGGCGGGCTGCCGGTGAGGGCTTCGTAGAGGCGCTCCACGCTCGCGATCGCCTCGTCGACGCGCGGCATGTCGTCGAGCTCCAAGGTGGTGGCTTCGGCCGTGCTTTTGTTGACCATGTGCGTTTCCTCCTTGCGGTGCCCACGTTTTAAATCGTGCAACAAATCGCGCAACGCGCGGGGCGGCGGCGGCGCGCTGCCGCCGGCCGCCCCCGCGCGTGCGGAGATGGGATCGAATGCGAGGCGAAGGCCAGCGGCCCCCGCCGTCGTCGACCCCCGGAATCAGTACAGCGTCACCACCGGTGGGACGGCGAACTGCACGTAGGGGAAGGTCTGCGCGACCTTCGCCGCCAGCAGCGGATCGCTCCAGGTCGGACGGAAGTAGGACTCCGCCGACTCCACGCCGCTGTGGCTGAGGCCGCCGAAGCCCTGGATCAAGGGATTCCAGCCGGCCTGGGGAAAGGCATAGCCGAGCCCGGGCGCGAACGGCTGCGCGAAGCCCTGCTGCGCGAAGCCCTGCTGGGGGAGCCCGATGCCGAAGGGATTCACGCCGATCGGCGCGCCGCCGTAGGGCATCGAGGTATGGGAGAGCCCGGGCACGAAGGGCTGCTGGAAGCCTCCTTGCGCGATGCCGCCGATCCCGGGCACGAAGGGCTGCGCGAAGCCGGCCTGCTGCTGGCCGAGCCCCATCGGGTTGCCGGCCGTGGAGTGAGAGAGGCCGTGCACCGACAGGCGCACCTGGTTGAGGGCGTCGATGGTCTGGCTGATGCGGTCGTTGAGTAGCTGGAGTTTGCGGATGTCGACCTTTGCGGTTTCCATTGGGTAGTCGCTCCTTCTTGTCTGGTTGCTTGCGTGCATCTCCCCACTCTTCATCGTTGACTCAAAGTTCGATCGTGTGCGCACGAGCACCCTGAGGGTGCAACCGAGGTGCCACTCCCGCGTACCGGGCCGCACGCCCCGGCGGCCGGCCGCGCGGGGAAATCCAGCGCGTGATATCGCCCGCATGCCGCGTGGAATCACGCACTCCTGCGTCCTGCGGTCTCGCGCCTCGAATCCCGACGCAGAGGACGGCTAGAATGAAGCGTGCCGCGACGCCATTCCCTATCGGCTCCATCGCTCCAGGAGGACCCATGACGACCCGCCCGACGTTTCGCCGCCGGCTCCCGCTGCTCGCCGCGCTGATCCCCGCTCTCGCCGCTCTCGCCGTCTCCGCCCTCCCGGCGCAGGACGCGGCGAAGGTGACGCCCAAGGTGGTCAGGGTGAAGTTCGAGAACGAGCGGGTGCGGGTGCTCGAGACCACGAGCAACCCCGGCGACAAGGAGGGGATGCACTCGCACCCCGCGAACGTCGTCTACGTGATCGAGGGCGGGACGCTGCGCATCACGACGCCGGACGGCAAGTCCGCCGACGTGCGGTTCAAGACCGGCGACACCATCTGGCGCGAGCCGGTCACCCACGCGGCGGAGAACATCGGCACGACGCGGTTGCACGCCATCATCGTCGAGCTCAAGCAGCCCTGAGATCGCCTCGGCGATCGCTTCAGGCGAAGCGCCGCTCGGCGCGCGCCTTCGCCTTGGCGCGCTCCCGCTCGCGATCGCGGGGCGGCGCGACGGTGCGCAGGCTGGCGAGCAGCCGCCGGCTCGACTCGGCGATCTCCTCGGTCGCGCGCGTGAACGCTTCCTCGTTGGCCCGGGAGGGCCGGGAAGCGCCGGTGATCTTGCGCACGAACTGGAGCGCCGCGTTGCGGATCTCCTCGTCGGTCGCCGGCGGATCGAAGTTGAAGAGGACGCGGATGTTTCGGCACATGATGGATTCTCCTGCGCTGGCCGGCTGGATTCTCTCACGGCGGGCGGGAGGAAGACCGGCGCGGAGGCGGTCTCACGGAAGCGCGCCGCGGGGTAGACTTCCCTCCGGCACCCGGCTCTCGCGCGATGACGAAACCCGCCAAGGACGACCCCCTCGCCCGGCTCGCGGCCCTCTGCCTCGCCCTGCCGGAGGCCACCCGCGAGGACATGGGACGGCACGCGAGCTTCCGGGTGCGCAAAAAGGTCTTCGCCTACTTCCTCGACGACCACCACGGCGACGGCATCGTCTCGGTCTGCTGCAAGACCGCGCTCGGCGAGCACCGCGACCTCGCCGCCGCCGACCCCGCGCGCTACTACGTGCCCGCCTACATCGGCCCGCGGGGCTGGGTCGGGCTCCGGCTCGACGCCGGAGCGATCGACTGGAGCGAGGTCGCCGAGCGGGTCGCCGAGAGCTACCGCCTGGTCGCCCCCAAGCGGCTCGCGCTCCTCGCCGGCGCGCTCCGCGCTAGAGCAGCCGAAGCCTGACCGTCCTGTGTCTCGGCATGAATCGCCACTGAGCGATCTATGCGATTTGACCATAATCATGCTAGGATTGCGGCGCTTCTCAAGGAGAGATCCCATGTGGACGCCGCGCCGGACGCCGTCTTTCGCCTCGATCCTCTTCGCGCTCCTGCCGCTCCTCGGAACGGCCGCGGCGCAGGCCGCCCCCGCCGCGGGGGTCTGGACTCCGGTGGGACCTCCGGGCTACGTCCTCGCCCTGGCGACCGGCACGGCGGGCGTCGTCTACTCGAGCGTGTCGACGAAGGGGATCTTCCGCAGCACGGACGGCGGCGCCACCTGGAGCAGCTTCGAGCAGGGCTCGCTGCCGGCCTGCCTGTCGTCCCAGGACGCCTTCACCCTCGCCACCGACCCGCAGAGCCCCGGGACGCTCTATGCCGGCACCTACACGGGCCTGTTCAAGACCGCCGACGACGGCGCCAGCTGGCAGCCGGCCTTCCCCCTCGCCGACCCGCTCGGCGCCGTCGGGCAGATCGTCCCGGTGCCGGGCTCGCCGGGGAGCCTGCTGGCGATCGTCGGCAACGCCCCCATCTTCGACCCGCCCTTCCCGCCCTGCTTCACCCCCCGGGCGGGCGCGGTCGCCCACACCGAGAACGGAGGCGCGAGCTGGTCGGGCGTGGCCCTTCCGGCGGCCGGCTATGAGAGCATCGCCGTCGATCCGCAGCGCACCCGCCGCGCCTTCCTCGGCACGCTCGTCCCGTCGGCCGGGGTGACCGCGGCCACGGTCCAGGTCCTCGAGCTGGACGACGCCGCCGTCAACCGGACTCTGCCCCAGTTCCCCGCCGGTCCCTATCCCGGCCCGCTCGTGCTGCGGGTCGACGCCACCACCACGCCGAGCACCCTTTTCGTCGTCGCCGGCGGGTACGATCGGGGCATCTACCGCGCCGTCCCGCCGCTCGGCGGCGGCGCGCCGTCGCCCTTCTGGAAGCAGGCCGCCGGCGGCCTGCCGGCCGGCGCCAAGGTCGCCGACCTCGCCCTCGATCCCAACGCTCCCGGCACGCTCCACGCCGCCACCAGCGCCGGGGTCTTCGTGTCGCACGACCGCGGCGACACCTGGACGGCGGAGGGCGCCGGCCTCCCCGTCGGGGGCGACGCCCCGCCCCTCTCGGCGCTCGCCGTCGATCCCGCGCCCTTCGGTCCGCTCTATGTCGGCACCCTCGGCGGCGGCGTCTACGTGCTCGACCGCACCGGCTGCCTCCAGGGCGACGCCGTCGCCTGCCTGAACGCGTCGCGCTTCCAGGTCGGCGTCACCTTCAAGCTCCCCGGCGGTCCGGCCGAGAGCGGCCACGCCGTCCCGCTGACCGCGGACACCTCCGCCTTCTGGTTCTTCGGTCCCTCCGCGCTCGAGGTCCTGGTCAAGGTCCTCGACGGCCGCGCCGTCAACGGCGACTACTGGGTCTTCTCCGGGGGGCTCTCCGACGTCGACTACACCCTGACCATCACCGACCTCGTCACCGGCGCCGTCAAGACCTACCCGAAGCCCGCCGGCCGTCTCTCGAGCTTCGCCGACACCTCCGCCTTCCATGCCCTGGGCGCTGCCCCGGCGCCTGCCGCGAGCTCGCTCGCCGCGGTCTCCGGGTCCTCCGCGGAGCCGTCCGCGGAATCGATCCTCTCGACTCTTCAGCGCCTCCCCGCTCGCAACACCCCCGGTCTCATCCGCCCTGCCCTGGGCACCCTGGCGGCGGCGAGCTGCGCCTCGTCGAGCCCGACGAGCCTCTGCCTGGTCGGCTCCCGCTTCCAGGTCGACATCGCCTTCCAGGCCGCCGGCCTCTCCGGCCACGGCCAGGCCGTGCCCGTGACGGACGACACGGGAGCCTTCTGGTTCCTCTCGCCGGCCAACCTCGAGCTCGCCGTGAAGGTCCTCGACGGCCGCGCCGTCAACGGCCACTTCTGGGTCTTCTACGGCGCCCTCACCGACTTCCACTACACCCTGACCGTCACCGACACCTTCACCGGAGCCGCCAGGACCTACACCAACCCCGCCGGCCGCCTCGCCAGCGTCGCCGACACCTCGGCGTTCTGACGCGG
>DATBQN010000258.1:0-3548 GCA_036560825.1 Thermoanaerobaculia bacterium | reverse complement strand
TCGAAGCGCTGCTTGTTGGTCGCCTTCAGGTAGGCCTCGCGCGGCGTCACGCGGCCGGACTCGACGAGGGCCATCAAGGCGTCGTCCATGAGCTGCATGCCGGCGGCGCGGCCGCCCTGGATGATCGAGACGATCATCGGCGTGTTGCCCTCGCGGATGACGTTGGGGAGGCCGGGCGTCTTCAGGAGGATCTCGTTGGCCGCGCAGCGCCCCTGGCCGTCGACGGTGCGCAGCAGGAGCTGCGAGACGACCGCGGCGAGCGACTCGGCGAGGGTCGTCCGCACCTGCGCCTGCTCTTCGGCGGGGAAGGCGTCGATCAGGCGGTCGATGGTGTTGGCGGCGCCGTTGGTGTGGAGGGTGCCGAAGACGAGCGCTCCCATCTCGGCGGCGGTGATGGCGAGCGAGATGGTCTCCAGATCGCGCATCTCGCCCACCAGGATGACGTCGGCGTCCTGGCGGATGGCGGCGCGGAGCGCGGCGCCGAACGACTCGGTGTCGATCCCCACCTGGCGCTGGGAGAAGATCGACTTGCGGTTCTGGTGCACGAACTCGACCGGGTCTTCGATCGTCACCACGTGTTTGGTGTAGGTCGAGTTGATGCGGTCGAGGATCGATGCGAGCGTCGTCGACTTGCCCGAGCCGGTGGGGCCGGTCACCAGCACCAGCCCCTGGTGCAGGTGGGCGAGGTCCTCGACGGCGCGCGGCAGGGCGAGCGTCTCGAGCGGCACGATCTCTTCAGGGATCAGCCGGAAGGCCGCGGCGGCGCCGTTCTCCTGGGTGAAATAATTGCAGCGGAAGCGGGCGAGGCCGGAGAGGCCGTAGGCGAAGTCGAGATCGCCGCTCTTCCTGTACTCCCGCCACTGCTCCTCCGAGACGAGTTCGCGCAGCAGCTCGAGCAGCCCCTCATGCTCGAGCGGCGCCCGGCCTTCGAGCGCGTGGAGCTCACCGTTGAGGCGGATGCGCGGCGCGAGGCCGGCGGCGAGATGGAGGTCCGAGCCGCCGCGTTCCTTCAACAGCAAGAAGAGCTCATGCAGACGGGCCATCGCGGAGGCTCCTAAGCCGAGGCCCCGGCGCCGGGCGCGGGCTCGGCGGGTGCCGAGGTCGGCGCGACGCCGAAGCGGGCCGGGTCCTCGCTGTGCTTGAGCGCCTCCTCGCGGGCGACGACCCCGGACTTCACGAGCTCGAGGAGCGAGGCGTCGAGCGAGCACATGCCGTGGCTGCTACCCACCTGGAGCACCGAGCGGATCTGGAAGGTCTTGTGGTCGCGGATCAGGTTCCCCACCGCCCTGTTGGCGACCAGGATCTCGAGCGCCGCCACGCGGCCCATGCCGTCGAGCCGGGGCAGCAGGCGCTGCGAGATGACCACCCGCAGCGACTCCGAGAGCATGGTGCGGACCTGGTCCTGCTGGTTCGGGGGGAAGACGCCCAGGATGCGGTTGATGGTGCGGATCGCGTTGTTGGTGTGGAGGGTCGCGAGCACCAGGTGGCCGGTCTCGGCGGCGGTGAGGGCGAGTGAGATGGTCTCCAGGTCGCGCAGCTCGCCGATCGCGATGACGTCGGGGTCCTCGCGGAGCGCGGCGCGCAAGGCGCGAGCGAAGGTGGCGGTGTGGTGGCCGACCTGACGCTGGTTGACCAGGCAGCGCTTCGACGGGTGGAGGATCTCGATGGGGTCCTCGATGGTGATGATGTGATCGCGCCGTTCCTCGTTGATGATGTTGAGCATGGCGGCGAGGGTCGACGATTTGCCGCAGCCCGACGGCCCGGTCACCAGCACCAGCCCCTGGTGGAAGTTGGCGAAGCGGGCGAGCGACAGCGGCATGCCGAGCTCCGACAGCGTCGGCGGCTGCGGCGGGATGGCGCGGAAGACGGCGTCGAGACCGCGGCGCTGGCGGTAGACGTTGGAGCGGAAGCGGCCGAGGCCGGGGGCGGAATAGGCGAGGTCGACCTGGCCGTGCTCGTCGAGCGCCGACTGCTGCTCGGGGGTGAGCACCTCGCGGATGGCGCGCTCGGCGGTCGCCGGGTCGATGATCGCCGACTCCATGGCGATGAGGCGCCCGTGCCGCCGCACCTCGAGGGGCGCGCCGCTGTGCACGTGGATGTCGCTCGCCCCCTGCCGCAGCGCGTAGTCGAGGATGCGATCGAGCCGGGCGCCGGGAGCGGCGGCGGGCGCGACCGGCGGGGAGAGGGGAGAAGGAATCGCGGCGGGCGGAGCTGGGGAGACCGCGATCGGCGGCATCTCCGAGACGGTGAGCGGCGGCATCGGCTGCGCCACCGGGCTGCCCGCCGGTCTCGGAGGGGTCGGAGGAACCGGCGCCGGCGGAGGGACGGAGGCGATGGGAGTCGCCGTCACGGGCCGCAGGGGCGACGCGGGGGTGAGCGTCGCAGCCGGCGCCGTCGCCGCCGCCTGGCGCCGGAAGATCTCGCGCTGGGCGGCGAGGAGCTGCTCGAGGCGGCGCGCGCTGATGAGCCCGCTCTCCACCATGAGCTCGCCGATCTTCCGCTGCCCGCCCTCCCGGCTCTGCTGCCGGGTCACCTCGGCGAGCTGGTCCTCGGTGATGAGCTTGTAGTGCAGGGCGAGCCGCCCGATCAGGAGGTCCTCATGGCCGGCCATTTGACGGGAGGCTAGTTGAGGAGGCGCGGCGGGTCAATCGCGACCCGTCGGAGGGTAGACGTCGCCGGCTCCCCGCTCTCTCAGAAAGGCCAACGCGCGCTCGAGAGTATCGAAACAGGGTACCCCAGCACGCCGCAGCGTCGGCAGGTCGATCATACGCGTGAGCGGGAGCTGATCGAGCGTCGGCTTGTAGCTGCGATGGGCGGGGAACTGCTGCGTCAGCCACTCCTTGATCCCCCGCCGGGCTTCCCATCCTCCTTCCCATCGTGCGCCTGAAAGCAGTCCCGGCCTGGCCGCGGCACCCGTACCCAGCGGCTTGCCGGCCATCCGATCGATGCAGGGAAGGAACAGCACTTCATATTCAGGGTGCAGGAGGACGATCGCGGCCGGGAAGGGGAGCCGCAGCTCGGCGAGCCACCGCGCCATGGCGGGAGCCCGCTGCGCCGGGCAGGCGTCGTCCTCGTCACGGAGGATGAGCAGGGCTTCGGCGTCCCGCTCGGCCCGGATGCGGTTTGCCGCGCGCTGGATGCCGGTCCGCTGGTGGAGATTGAGCCACCGCCTGGCCGGCGCCCAGGTCAGCGGTCTGCCCCGGTCCGTGGTCAGTCGAGAGATCAGGTTGTCGACGGCTCCCAGCTCTCCATGACCCTCGACCAGAAGATAGCCCTTCCCCAAGCGTTACCCCGCAATGGCGAGCGGAAGCTCGGGCTGGATACCCTCGGTGCGCAGCACCTCGCCCAGGCTGAGGAGACCCTGCCGCACGACCTCACGTTGCGTGGTCGACATCGGTGCAACCGTCGTTCCTTCCTGGAGCCGAACCACGACTCGGATGTCGTCCGCCTCCATCAGGTCTAGGAGCTCCGGACTGTGCGTCGTCACTAGCACCTGACTGCGGCGGCTCGCCTGCAGAAGGAAGTCGTACAGCAGGGGGAGCGCTCCC
>DATBQN010000257.1:0-5435 GCA_036560825.1 Thermoanaerobaculia bacterium | reverse complement strand
GAACCCATTCTCCTTGGGAAGCCGCCACAGGCTGAAGAGATAGGCGCCGGCGGGAGGCTTGAGGAAACCCGGGAGGGAGATCCCCTGGCCGGCAAAGAACAAGGAGGGGCTGTGAAGGCCGAACGTGAGCTGCTCCCGGCTACCCTCGGGCAGCTTGCCGTCCTTCACCTCGCCCACCCGCACGACGAGAGCGAACCGCGGATCGATCTTGTCGAGGACGATCGCCTGGGCGCCTTCGTCGAGAAAGCCGATCTCCTCGAACTGGCCGACGAAACGGCAGACGAGAGTCTTCTCCTGGGCGCGCGGCTCCTGCTTGCCTTCCGGAGGGACGGGCCAAGCGGTGACGGCGGCAGCGCCAGCGGCGAGCGACAGGTAAACGACGACCGCGACAGACGACGTTCGTCGTTCGAGCATGGCCAACCTCCCTTCTCCGGTAGTGCCTCCGGGCAAGGTAGGACCACCAGCCTCGGCTGTCAAGGTCGCGAGCGGATTCGCTCCTCAGGACAGCGCCACCGACTCCGGCGGCTGCGGCCGAGGGCCGCGGACGTCGACCCAGCTCTTCACTCCCGTCGCGGCGAGGATGACGGCGCCGCCGGCGAGCGACCAGGCGCTCGGGCGCTCGCCGTGGACGATCCAGGCCCAGATCGGGTTGAGGACCGGCTCGAGGAGGAGCAATAGCGCCGCCTCGAGCGCCGGCACCACCTCGAGGGCGCGGGTGAGGAAGTAGTAGGCGACGCCGATCTGGCAGGTGCCGAGGTAGACGAGGATCGCCCAGTCTCCTGGACGCGGAACCGCGAGCGGCAGGGCCATGGCGAGGCCCGCGAGACAGGCGATGAGGTTTCCCCACACCGTCGCCGAGGCGGAGGAGCCGCCGGCGCGGCCGAGGAAGCGGAGGCCGATGACGGTGCCCGCCCAGGCGAGGCCGGAGAGGAGGGCGAGGAGGTCGCCGCGCAGGGGGTCGGGAGCGGTCGCGGAGGTGGGGTCGAGGCCGACGAAGAAGAGCGTCATGCCGGCCGCGAGGACCGCGATGAACGGCAGGTCGCGGCGGCGCAGCGGCTCCTTCAGGAGCAGCGGGGCGAGGAGGACGACGTAGAGCGGCGAGGTGTCCTGGAGGAAGATCGTCGACGCCGCCGTGGTGAGCTTGTTGGCGAGGACGAAGAGGACCATCGTTACCGCGAAGACCACGGCGACGGCGAGGTCGCGGGCGCGCGGCAGGCGCCGGGCGCGCGGCAGGAGGGCGAGGAGGGCGAGCGCCGCGATGCCGGAGCGCGTCCCCGCCACCTGCCACCCCGAGAGGTGCACCGACTTGATCGCCGCGCCGCCCGACGAGAAGAGGACCGCCGCGGCGAGGATCCCCAGGCGCGCGGCGAGGAGCGACAGCGGCCGGTGCGGGCCCTGGCCCCCTGCGGCAGCCTCCGTCCCGCTCTCTCCCCGGAATCTCTCGTCGTCCACGGCGGGCATTCTGCCCGCGGGGCGACCTCGGGGCAACCTTACGGGCTGTAGGCGAACAACCCTGCGACGGTTCCGGCGTAGACCACGCCGGGACGGAAGGGGTCCGCCGCGACCGCGTAGACCAGGGGGCCAGGCAGGCCGGGGAGCGGCTGCCAGGTGGCCCCCTGGTCGCGCGAGAGGTAGAGCCCGCGGTTGGTCGCCGCGTAGAGCGCCCGCGTCGTCGGATCGACCGCCAGCTCGCCGGTCTGGAAGGCCGGGTCGGCCGGCAGTCCGGCGCTCGCCGGCGCCCAGCTAGCGCCGGCGTCAACGCTCTTCAGCAGCCGTCCCGTGAGCCCGGTCGAGGCGTAGAGCGTGCGCGGGAAGGCCGGGTCGAGCACCAGGTCGAAGACGCCGTCGTCGACCGGCAGCCCGGCGAAGGTGATTCCCCCGTCGCGGCTGCGGAACGTTCTATCGCCGGCGACGTAGACCAGCCAGGGATGCGCCGGATCGATCCTCACGGTACCGAGCTGTCCCTGCGTGTCCGCCGGCACCAGCCGGCCGGTGACGTCGCTCCATGCCGCGCCCCCGTTCAGGCTCTCGAGGAGACGGAGCCGGGGCTGGACGTCGGGACAGCCGAGACCGCTGCAGCCGAGGGGCAGCCAGCCGGCGGCGAAGAGGTGCTGCGAGGACCGCGGGGACACCGCGACGCTCTCCACCAGCGCCGGGGCGACCGGCAGCTCCGACCAATGGCCGCCGCCGTCGGGGCTCTTGAAGAGCAGGCCGGCGGCGGCGTAGACGACGTTGCCGAGCCTGGGATCGACGGTGAAGGACGCGATCGGGAGGAGCTCCCCGGAGGCGTTCAGCCCGTCCGGCTCGGCCTGCCAGGTGGCGCCGCCGTCGCGGCTCTTCCAGGCGCCGAGATCGGCAGGCGTTTCGCCGCCGATGCGGACGCCTGCGTAGAGCGTTCCCGGCGCGTGCGGATCGGCGGTCACCGCGGGGACCGCCGCGGCGCGGAGGCCGGCCTGCGCGCTCGCCCACGCCGGCCGCGGGGAGAGGCGCCGCAGCACGCCGGTCGCGGAGGCGGCGAAGACGCGCGCCGTGCGGCCTGGGTCGATCACCACCGAACGGACGTCTTCGGGAACGATCTCCGCGGTCCAGGTGGCGCCGCGATCCGCGCTGCTGTAGAGGAAGAACGACTGGAACAGGGGCCCGCCCTTGGAGAAGTGGTGGAACCCGGCGTAGAGCGTCCCGGAGGGAGAGACGGTAAGCAGGGCGGGCACCGTCGCCGGGAACGGGAAGTGGAGCGCGGTCCAGGAGGCGCCGCCGTCCAGGCTGCGGAAGAAGCCGTAGGCCAGGTTGCCGAAGCTCCCGAGCCCGCCGGCGAAGAGGATGCCGGGGTGCCGCGGGTCGACGGCGAAGGCCTCGATCACCGAGGTGGGGAGCCCGGCGCTGCGGTCGGTCCAGTGGCGGCCGCCGTCGACCGTCGAGTAGAGCACCCAGCCGAGCACCGCGTAGACCTTGTCGGGAGCGACGGGATCGACCACCAGCGCCTGGCTGGTGAAGATCCCTTGGGCCAGGCCGCCGCCCGCCTCGCTCCAGGTGGCGCCGCCGTCGGCGCTGCGCCACGAGCTCGCGAGCGGATCGAGGCGGATGGCGTAGAGGCGCCGGGGAGCCGACGGGGCGATCGCCACGCGCACGACGCTCCCGCCGAGGCCGGTCATGGACCACGTCCGCACGCCGTCGCTCGACTTGAAGAGCCCCTTCCGCGTGGCCGCGTACGCCGTCGCGGGGTCGGCTGGATCGGCCGCTACGTCCGCCACCTCGATGCTGCCCAGCCCGGCGTTCGCGGCGGCCCAAGAGATGGCGCCGTCGTCGCTCCGGAAGACGCCGGCGTCCGCGGTCGCCGCGAGCACGCTCCCGGGCCCGCGGGTCACCGCGAGCGCGTTGACGAGCCCCACCGGAGGGCCGATCCGCGTCCATCCCTTGGCCGCGGCGACGGACGGCACGAGAGCGATGAGGGCGACAAGAGCGGGGGCGGTGACGGGAGCGCGGGCGGCGAGAGCCTTCAGGCAGGCTCGGAAACCGATCATGAAACACCTCCTCGGCCGTCTAGGCCAGACCTTCGTCGATCGCTTGCCGAGGTATACGCAGGCCCTTCGGCCGGCGTCGTACACAGGCAGCGCGCACCGCCCGCTCAGGCGCGGACAGCCCAGGCGCAGGCGATGGAGGCGAGGAGGGCGACGGCCAGCCAGTCGAGGAGGAGCCCCACGACGACGCCCCGGTGCAGCTTGACGAAGGTCGCCATGCTGAGGATCACGGGGAGCGCCAGGGCCAGCCAGGCGAGGACGCCGAAGAGCGCGCCCCGGAACAGCCAACCCGCGCCGCCGCCGATGTGGACGCCTCCCGTATGCCAGTAGAGGAGGCCGATCGCCGCGCCGGCGAAGACGTCGAGCGCGCTCGCCGCCGCGTACTGCCGCGGCCCCTCCGGGCGCCAGGTCCCGGGCGTCTCCGCCTGGAAGCGGTGGAAGAGAAAGCCAGTGATGAGCCAGCTGGTGAAGATCGCGATGACGCCGCCGAGCGCACCGAAGAGGACGAGGGTCATGGGAGCCTCCGTTTCGGCCGGGATTCCGCTCATCCTACCCGCGATGCCGCGGGAACGCGTATTCCTCCTGCCGCCGTCCGCCCGCACCTATGAGCATATGGAGATCCGCAAGAAAGGAGACGCCGTGAAGAGACGAATCTGTATCGCCCTGATGCTGCTTCTCGCCCTCGCCGCCCCGGCCGCCCTGCTCGCCGCTGAGGCTGCCGCCCAACCCGCGCCGTCGAGCGTGCCGGCGCCGGCAACCACCTCGGGCGCGGCCTGCGCTCCCGGCGGGCTCTTCGCACCGGCAGCCGCGAGCCCGCTCGAAACGCCCTGGGACCGGGCGGTCGAGCTCACCTCCTGCGACTGCAGCGGGTTCAACTGCGGTCCCGGCTGCTATCCCTACCTCTGCGTGCTCTTGCACGGCCACTGCGGCGCGATCTGCAAATGCAATCCGTAGGAGCGAGACGAGCGTGATCTAGGGATGGGCTTGTCACCCCGGAAAGAAATAGAAGACGATCCCGAGGATCGCGTAGACGGCGAGGAGCTGCACGCCCTCGAGCCAGTTGCTGGCGCCGTCGCCGGCGATCTGGGCGGCCAAGAGGACGGCGACGGCAACGGCGAGGACCTCGGGAGCGGAGAAGACGAGGTCCATCGGCGTCGGTCCGATGAAGTGGCTGGCGATGACGAGGAGCGGCGCGATGAGCAGCGCGATCTGGATGCTGCTGCCGAGCGCGATGCCGAGCGCCAGGTCCATGCGGTTCTTGCGCGCCAGGAGGACCGCCGTGGCGTGCTCGGCGGCGTTGCCGGCGATCGCCACCACGATGATGCCGATGAAGACGTCGCTCATACCCAGGGCGTGGGAGGCCTCCTCGACCGTCCCCACCAGCACCTCCGAGAGCCAGGCGACGAGCGCCGTGGCGCCGACGAGGATGGCGAGCGCCCGAGCTCGGCTCAGCGGGGAGCGGCCCTCGGCGAGGGCGGCGTCCTTGGGCGGCGGCCCGCAGCCGGCGAAGAGCTCCTTGTGGGTGCGCAGCGAGAACCACAGCCCGCAGGCGTAGGTGGCGAGGAGGACGGCGGCGATGGCGAGCGAGAGGTGCCCCTCGAGGAGCGCCGCGCGCGGGCCGCCGAGGTGATGGTAGGCGGCGGGCATGACGAGGGCGATCGCGGCGAGGAGGAGCATCGTCGCCTGCGAGCGCGCGCCGGAACGGTTGAAGCGCTGCTCCTGGTGGCGCACCCCCCCGGCGAGGACGGCGGCGCCCAGGACGAGGAGGACGTTGCCGAGGATCGAGCCGGTGAGCGAGGCCTTGACCACCGCGACGAGGCCGCGGCGGAGAGCCATCCACCCGATGATGAGCTCGGCCGCGTTGCCGAAGGTGGCGTTCAAGGTCGCGCCCAGCCCCTCGCCGACGGTCGCCGCGAG
>DATBQN010000256.1:0-1715 GCA_036560825.1 Thermoanaerobaculia bacterium | reverse complement strand
GCTTCGGCTTCGGCGCTGCCCTGGGCTCCTTGGGCTTGGGCTCCGCCGGGCCCTTCCTGATCTCCCTGGGCCCGCTCTCGGCGGCGGCCTTCTCGTCGTCCCCGGCCGTCTCCTCGTCGAAGCGCAGACCGAACTCGGCCGACGGATCGACGAAGGCGGTGAGCGCCGCGAAGGGGATGGTCAGCCGCTCGCGCCTGCCGTGGAAGGTGAGGACGACGGAGAACGACTCCCCTCCCACCTCGAGCTCCCAGAACTGGTTCTGCAGGATGACCGTCATCGTCTCGGGGTACTGCTCCCGCAGCCCGCGGGGGATCTCGACCCCCGGGTGATCGGTGCGAAACCCGACGTAGAAGTGATGCTCGCCGGGCAGGCCGCTCTCGGCGACCCGGGCGAGCACCCGGCGCACCGCGTCACGCAGCGCATCCTGCACGATCTTCTGGTAGTCGAACCCCTCGCCGTCCAATCGACCTCCCCTCAAAGCTTCCAACTTCGCCCGCGGCGCGCGGATTCCAGGCGGCGGCCGCTCCGGCTCAGGGCGGATCGTAGGTGCCCAGCGGCGTCCACGGGCCGCAGCGGGCGATGCGGCCGGCGGCGCGCAGCGTGCCGACGGCGGCGCCATACTTCCGGATCGCGCCCTCCGCGTAGTGGCTGCAGGTCGGCGTGAAGCGGCAGTGCACGCCGAGCCCCGGCATGCGGGGCGAGAGGGTCGCCTGATAGAGGTGGATGGCGCCGAGCAGGGCGCGGGCGCTCAGCTGGCGAGCGGGCGGCTGAGCCAGATCGACGCCGACGAGAGCGACCAGCGCCAGGACGACGGCGATCTTCTTCACCCGCAGCGACTTTCCCGGACGGCCGGACATACGAGGAGAGTAGCGAAACCGGCTCAGCGGGGCCAGGCCCCGCTCGCCAGCCGGCCCGCCCAGAGCGCCACCAGGAGGGCGCCGTCGGCGACGACGATGGCGGGGACCCAGGACCGGAGCCGCGCCGCGGAGCGCCACCCCAGCGCCTCGAGGCCGGCGGCCATCCAGGCGAGGACCAGCTCGGCGGCGACGAGCGGCGCCAGCGGGTGGAGGGCGAGCGCGGAGCGCCAGTCGCCCACGGCGAGGTGGGCGAGGGCGCGGGTCATGCCGCAGCCGGCGCAGGGGATGCCGAGGAGCCGCCGGAAGGGGCACCACGGCGCGGAACCGACCGCGGCCGCGGTCACCATCGGCAGCGAGGCGAAAGCGAGGACGCCGGCGACGCCGGCCGCCGCCCACAGAGCGAGGGCGCGGGAGCGGTTCAGTGGAAGGTCCTCCGGGGGACGGGACGGGCGGGGCGTCGAGCCCCGCCCGGATCGTCGACTCGAGCGCGGATCAGAACTTGTTGGTGTAGTCGCTCAGCACCGGGATGATGAAGCGGTCGCCGTTGACCCCCTTGACGATGCACAGGATGCGTATCACCAGGAAGACGATGCCGAGGATGGGCCAGACGAAGCAGCCGAGGCAGGCCACGAAGTGGCTGACGATGCCGATGACGACCCAGATGAGGATCTCGAAGAGGGTCAGGACGAGGCCGTTCTTGGCGTGCCACTGCACCTCCTGGTCGTCCTTCTCGACCAGCAGCGGGACGAGCGCGAGGAGCCAGACGTAGGAGAGCACGATCATCACCTTGCGGTTCGGGCTCACGGCACCTCCCGCGGGCGGCGGTGGAGGAGGCGTGTAGCTGGGCGGCGGCGGGGT